>DATJTR010000518.1:0-9518 GCA_035503215.1 Pirellulales bacterium | reverse complement strand
GTTTGCCTGGTTTCTGAAGCCCGCTGCCGATGCTCATTACGCGGGCAAGGGCATCCGGCGGAACGAGCCCGATCGGCCGATTTTCTGGTACAAGCCCGAGGGAAGCGACAAGTATCGGGTGATTTACGCCACGCTCGCGATCCGCAATGCCACCACCCCGCCCGATGTGCCAGGCGCGGTGCGGGTCGAGATGCCGACGATTGATCCCAAGGCGGACATGGAGCGGGTCAAGGCCGAAAACGAGGCGTTTAAGGCCTGGGGACAGGCGGTCATCAAGTCGGTGCCCCACGGCGAAGACATCATCGCGTTGGAAACTCTTAAGACCCTCGCCGACGCGATGCGGGCCGCCTACGACGACAAGGATCGCTTTCCGGGCGATATCTGCGACGCCAGCGGCAAACCGCTGTTGAGTTGGCGGGTCCGGCTGTTGCCCTATCTCGGCAAAGAGGAGCTTTACAACCAGTTCCGCCTCGATGAACCCTGGGATAGCAAGCACAACCGTCGAGCATCGATTCGCATGCCGAGCATCTACCACACGCCGATGAAGGGCGTTCCTCACGGGAAAACCGCCTTCCTGGCACCGAACGGGAAGGGAACCATCTTCGAAGATCAGCGGTGGCTCGATCCCAAGCAGATCGCCGACGGAGCGGACAGCACGATTTTGCTGGTCACCGCCGACGTCGAGCACGCCGTCCCCTGGACCAAGCCGGAAGATCTGGCCATCGATCCGGTCAATCCGGCCCTCGGGCTGCGGCACGGGCACGGTCATTTCGTGGTCGCCGCGGCCGACGGTTCCGTCTGGCGTTTGCCCGACGATCTCGAGCCCGCGCGGTTGTGGGGCTTCTTCAGCGCCGGCGGCGGTGAAAAAGTCGTCTGGCCGATCGCCACTCAATGGCCTGGCTCGGACGTATTCTTTGCGCCGAAAGAGCCGTGACGGTGTCTTTGCGATTCTGGCGCCCGGCGGGCGAAAAGCGCCAGTCCGGCCCCCATGCTTTCGCAACAGGCATTTGACCGCCGGCGAACCTGCCATGCCCGAAAACGCGCGCTACTTGCCGGCGCGGTCGCTTGCTTCGGAGAGAATCCCAAGCAGCAGATCGATCTTGGGCGGTTTGAAGAGGTACTCGTCGAATTGCGCTTTCGAGGCTGCGTCCAGGTGGGATTGTTCGGACAGGCCGCTCAGAGCCACGAAAACGGAATGCGCAAACTCTGGCATCGCCCGCAATCGCTTGGCCAGTTCGAAGCCATCGAGGTGGGGCATGACCAGATCGACGATGAAAACATCGGGACGGCAGGAAACTGCGGCTTCGATGGCCTGCTTTCCGTCATAGGCGACGTCCACGGTGAAGTTGTGACGGCGCAGCAGGAACGCAAGCGTATCGGCACTCTCCCGATTGTCATCGACGATCAGCAGTTGAAGTGGCATAGGCAACTCTGGGGTGGGCACCATCGATTGTCAGTCGAATTCATCGGCGCGGCAAGATGCG
The DNA here is from genome assembly GCA_035503215.1 of Pirellulales bacterium. Lineage (GTDB taxonomy): Bacteria > Planctomycetota > Planctomycetia > Pirellulales > PALSA-1355 > DATJTR01. Next base: position 8,034 of record DATJTR010000518.1, on the reverse strand, counting down.
TGCCGATTTCTCGTTCAGCGCCGATCGCGCCGGGCGCAGTGCGGCGGCAAAATCGGACCCCAAATCACCGGCGCCGCGATTTGTCGGTCTTTTGCAGTCTCGCGTCTCGAATGCCTCGTTCGGCACGCTGATTGCTAAGCATTGACTTGACCCGTCCAAAAATGAATCGGGCAGCCGAGCGGCGGCGGTCCGGGGGGGCTGATGCCGGCGGGAAAACGACCAGGGGGGAGGTGTCCACCGTGAACTATTTGGCCATTGCCGAAACGGCACAATGCGAGGTCTCGCCGTTCGACGACGAGTCGAATGTGGTCAACGTGGTCATTACGGCTCCGCGCGGCAGCTCGTGCGAGCGCAAGTTCGACCTCGCGACGCGCGATTTTCTTCCTGGCAAGGCGTTGCCCGAGGGGGTGGTGTTTCCGTTCGATTTTGGATTTATCCCGTCCACGGAAACTCCCGATGGCAGCCCGCTGGAAGTCATGATTTTTTCGGAAGAGCCTTCGCGTGTCGGTTCGATCGTTGCGGCGCGCTTGATTGGCGCAATTCAAAGCGAGGAGACCGAAGCGGGCAGCGCGACCCGCAAGAACCGGCTGCTGGCCGTGCTCGAGACTTACTATAGTCCGTCTCGATTTCATTCTCTGGACGAAGTCGATCGACATCTCATCGCCATCATCGAGCGCTTCTTCACGCGGAAGTGCGCAGTCGAAGGACGGCTATTTCAATGCGTCGCCCGTGGCGGTCCCCATCAAGCCTTGCGGCTGGTCGAGCAGAGCCGAGAGTGGCGTGCGAGCTAGCGGCGGCCGGGCATTTTTCGCCCACCGGCGGCCAGCCAGTCTGCTGCGAAAAGAGGGCTTACGAAAACCAGGCGGCCGCGACGGGGCCCAATCTTAGCTGGTCGGGAGGCTTCGGCCGGGTCGAGATGGTCGGATCGCGATGACGCTTGGCCGATTCCGACAGATAGACCGTCAGCGTCGCGGAGAGGGCCAGCATGACATTGCCGGCGACGGGGATGCTGTAAAGGAACGCGATCACGAGGCGACTCCGGTGGCAAGACGGCCGGACGAAATCAGGGTCAACGGAAGCATAGGTCATAAACGGCTGATGTCAAAAAGCAGCTTGGCGGCCCGATTCCGGCCGGCCTTATTGGGTCCAGGCGCCGGCCACGGATAAAAACACGAGCGGCTTCGCCAGGGCTTCGTCGGACACTTTCGAATGCCGCTCGCGCAAGGCGCCAGGGTGCATGAAATGGACACCCCTCCCCTGCTAGAATAACAGCGGCCGTTTAGCGTGAACTCACTGATAACCTCCAAGGAAAAAGTTGAATGGGGACGGATGCTGCCGCAGGGAACAACGACAAGTGCGCTTCGACTGGCATCGAAGGACTGGATGAAGTCTTGCGCGGCGGGTTAACGCGCCATCGCCTGTACTTGATCGAAGGCGTCCCGGGGTCGGGAAAGACGACGGTGGCCATGCAGTTCTTGCTCGAGGGGGCCAAACGCGGCGAGCCAGTTTTGTATGTGACCCTATCGGAGACCGCGGAGGAGCTTCAAGAGGTGAGCGGTTCCCATGGCTGGTCGCTCGACGGCATAACGATTCGCGAGCTGATCCCTTCGGAAGGCAGTCTCAGCGGCGATACCCAATACACGATGTTCCACCCGTCGGAAATGGAATTGACCGAGACGACCAAAACGATTCTGGCGGACGTCGAAAAGTCGAAGCCGACGCGGATCGTATTCGATTCGCTTTCCGAGTTGCGGCTCCTGGCGGGCAATCCGTTGCGCTACCGGCGGCAGATTCTGGCCATGAAGCAGTTTTTCGCCGACAAGCGGTGCACGGTGCTGCTTCTGGACGATCTGACCAGCACCGATCGCGACCTGCAGGTCCAAAGCATCGCCCACGGAGTTTTGCGGCTCGAGCAGGTGAATCCGGAATACGGTGCCGAGCGGCGGCGGTTGATCGTCGTCAAATATCGCGGCGTGCGATTTCGCGGGGGATATCACGACTACGTCATTCAGCGTGGTGGTCTCGAAGTGTTTCCGCGTCTGGTGGCGAGCGAGCATCGCGCACCCATAGTCATGGAGAAACTGGGCAGCGGGCTGGCCGAACTGGATTCGCTGTTGGGCGGGGGACTCGAACGTGGGACGAGCACCCTGATTGTCGGTGCGCCAGGGTCCGGCAAATCGACTTTGGCCGCGCAGTTCGCCGTGTCGGCCGCCAATAAGGGCCAAACGGCAGCGATGTTCATTTTCGACGAGGGGCTGAATACGCTTTTGACCCGCAGTGCAGGCCTGGGCATCGATTTGAAGAAGCACTTGGACTCGGGGCGAGTGAGCGTGCAACAGGTCGATCCCGCCGAGTTGTCGCCGGGCGAGTTTGCCCACGCGATCCGCCGGGCGGTCGACCGCCAGCACGCGTCGGTCGTGGTCATCGACAGTTTGAATGGCTATCTGAATGCAATGCCCGCCGAGCGCTTCCTCGTCATACAGCTGCACGAGGTCTTGACCTACTTGGGGCAGGCAGGAGTTGCCACGCTCTTGATCGGCGCCCACCAGGGGCTCATCGGTGGATCGATGGTCGCGCCGGTCGAAACGAGCTACCTGGCCGATGCGGTGATTCTGCTGCGTTATTACGAGTTGCGCGGGGAGATCCACCAGGCCATTTCGGTGGTGAAAAAACGAGGCGGTGCGCACGAGCGCTCCATTCGTGAGTTTCGCATGGTGGATGGGCAAATCACCGTTGGAGAGCCGCTGCGCGATTTTCGCGGAGTCCTGACCGGAGTGCCGATTTTCGAGCCGGGCCAGGCGCGATCGCAGGAAGGAAACACAGGATGACCAGCGGCGACCAGAAACAGCTGGAACAGCGAGTCGTCATTCTAGCTCCGACGCGCAGAGACGCGGCACTGACCGAGTCCATACTGCTACAGGCTGGCATCGCTTGCTTGTGCTGCGACACGCTGCCCGAGGTGTGCGATCAATTGGATGCCGGCGCCGCGGCGGTGCTCGTCGCGGAAGAGCGGATCCTGGGGGAGCGAGACGACTGCCTGGTTGCCTGGTTGAACCGACAACCTGCTTGGTCAGATCTGCCCATTCTCGTGGCCGCCCGGCCGGGCGCCGATTCGGCCGCGGTGGCGCAAGCCATGGATCTGCTGGGAAACGTCACGGTTTTGGAGCGACCGACACGCGTAGCGACCCTGGTGAGCGCAATCCGCACGGCGCTCCGCGCACGCCAGCGACAATATCAGCTGCGGGCTCAACTCGCCGAGCGGCAACGAGCGGCCGACGAAGCCCTGCGGAACCAGGAGATTTTCAAGCTAGTCCATGGCATCGGAAAGATCGGCCATTGGGACTGGAACATTCAGTCGGACGAGAATAAGTGGTCGCCGGAGATCGAAGCGTTGTATGGCTTGCCGCCCGGCGGTTTCGCCGGCACCTACGAAGCCTGGGCGAAGTTGATTCATCCCGACGATCTGGTCAAAGCGAAACAAGACGTTCAGCGCGCGCTGGAAACAGGCGTGTATTTCACGGAATTCCGAGTCATTTGGCCCGACGGCAGCGTGCATTGGCTGGAAGCGAGAGCCAACGTCCTGTTGGACGAGCATGGCAAACCGACGCGTATCATGGGCGTCAACATGGACGTGACCGATCGGAAGCGGGTGGAAGAAGCGCTCAAGGACGCTGGCCGGCGCAAAGACGAGTTCTTGGCCACGCTGGCACACGAGCTGCGCAACCCGCTCGCGCCGATTCGCAATTCGCTGCACATTCTCCGGATGACGGCCGGCGACGATCCGACTTCCGAACGTGTCTGTGAAATGATGGATCGACAGGTCAATCACCTGGTCCGCCTGGTGGACGACCTGATGGAGGTGTCGCGCATCACGCGTGGATTGATCGAACTGCGAAAGGAAGAAGTCGATCTGGCGACAATCCTGCGCAGCGCCGTGGAAACCAGCAAACCACTCATCGCGGCGGCGAACCACCAACTGGCGATCACGCTGCCGCCTGAGCCGATCGCGTTGTACGGAGACTCCGTGCGGCTGGCTCAAGTCTTCGCCAATCTGCTCAACAACGCCGCCCGATACACCGATCGCCAAGGGCAGATCTGGCTGAGCGCCCGGCGGGAAGGCAATCAGGCCATGGTTTCCGTGCGGGACAACGGCATTGGCATTCCGCCCTCCATGCTGTCGAACATTTTTGACATGTTCATGCAGGCCGATCGATCCGCTGCTCGTTCGCAGGGAGGCCTGGGGATCGGCCTGACGCTCGTCAAACGATTGGTGGAAATGCATGGAGGTACGATCTCCGTACAGAGCGCAGGTCCGGGCCAAGGAAGCGAGTTCACGGTTCGCTTGCCAGTGTCTGAATTGCAGCCGCATCAAACACTTCAGCCGCCCGCGACCCCAGGGGTGAGCGGTCTGCCGCAGCGCCGGGTGCTCGTCGTGGACGATAATGAGGATGCCGCCGCCAGCATGGGGATGTTGCTAAGATTTCTCGGCACCCAGGTACAGGTCGTGCATAGCGGTGAAGCCGCCTTGGAGGCGATCGAAGCCAATCGGCCCGACGTGGTGCTGCTCGATATTGGCATGCCAGGCCTGGACGGATACGAAGTGGCCAAGAGAGTCCGACAGCGAGCCGATTTCAATAACATCATGCTGATCGCGTTGACCGGCTGGGGACAGTCAGACGATCGCGACCGAACGCGCAAGGCCGGCTTCGACTATCATTTGGTCAAACCGGCCGATATCACGGTCCTGCAATCGCTCTTGACGGCCGCGGGCGAGTAGCACGGTTCGAAGGTGAACCTGCACCAGTGGCTTGGCGGAAGTAGAGCCTGGCCACCGCTTCTCTACCACTCCCCGCCCGACGGTGCCGCAGACAGTTGCTTGTGCGACGTCGTATGGCCGCATTGTCGTCCAAGGGTGTTCGATTCGCCATCGCGGGACTAACGGCCCGAATTTCTGCAGGCCAAGCCAAGAAGTTGCCTCTGGCGACGAATAAGACCGTGGTGGCCCCCTGCCCCGGCGCAGGAGACTTGCCACGGGACGCGGCTGAATGTAAACAAGCGGGAACACCTCCTGCCGCAAGTCTTAGCAAAACTCCCTGGCCTGACGATCGAAACGGAGCGAAATGAATGTCGGACAATAACAAAGCCATTTTTGCCGGCTTGAACATGACGGGCACGATCGCCTTCGTGCTGCTGGTGGTGCTTTGCTTACCCCTGTGCTGGCTGCCGTTCGTGATCAAGTCATGCAAAGGCGATTAGGGCAGCTCGCCATCGAGGGGCTGCGGCTTTCGGCCTGCGGCCTGTTCGCCGTGTGGTGCTTGTGGAACGCCCTCTGGCTCGTCGAGCGGCAGATTCCCCCGGCGCTGTTTTGCGCGCTGACCGGTCTGCCCTGCCCGACGACCGGCGGCACGCGAAGCATCGCTTGCCTGCTGCGGGGCGAGTGGGCCGAGTCGCTGCGGGCCAACGCGCTGGCGATTCCGATCGCGCTCTTGCTCGCTCTTACGCTCGCGTGCCTAGCGGGCCGACTGCTCGCCGGGCGACCGCTGCGGCTCGGAGGCCGCTTTCTCACTGCCTGGGGAGCGGTGCTGGCCGTTGCCTGGATCGCAAAGCTGCTGGGCGATCGGCAGTATTGGTGAAGCAAATTTCGCGCTGCACCGAAACCGGGCTCGAACGCTACGTTTAAAGCGCGTCGTCCTGAGGGGCCGGCACCGCCGAAGCAGTCAGTCGGTCGAATTCGTGGAGCGCCTTCTTTGCCTCCTTGAGCGCTGCGCGGGCTTGGTCCAGCAAATCTTTATCCGCGGGCTTCGTGGACCGGGCCGCATCGAGCTTGGCGTCGAGCGACTTGACGCGGCCGCGGACTTTGGCGAGCTGTGCGGGGCTGGCGTGAACGGGCAGCTTCTCGCATCGCTCGCGCAGCGCTTGGGCACGCTCCAAGAGCTCGGCTGGGGTCGGCCGCGTGCCCTGACGCCGACTCGCCTGCGCGTCGCCGGCCGGCGGCGGGGCTGATTCCTGCGCAGAGCTTGCCGGCGCGACCGCGCCGCGCAGCAGTTGGCTCAGATAGATCGGCAGGAAGGTGGCCAAGGGAGCTACCAAGAGCACCCCGAGCAGCCATTGAATGCTGTTGCGAGAAAAGATGATATACCAAGGCTCGCGCTGATCGTAGAACATGCTCGCGCCGTCGTGCATGCGATAGGAAGTTCCCTGCGTGCTGGGCGACAGGTCTTTGGCCAGGCTCTCCGCAACCGTCTCGTCTTGGCTCAAGAATTCGGCGATCGAGCGGGTGAGCCAGTAGCCATCGTATTTCGGCATCGAAGCGGAACAGACCAACACGATGCGGGCCTGGATGGTGGAGATCGATTGCGGGGGAATGTCGTGGCCGAACAGGCCGGCCTCGAACGATTTGGTTTCCAAGAAGCCGATGCTGTCGACGAGTCCGCCGGTCCCGTCGATGCCGACCAACGAAGCCTCGCCGTGACGCAGGAGTTCGACGATGAAGTCGGTCTTGGCCGGCAACAGAAAGAACGCCAGATCGACGTGTCCATCGGCAAGCGCGTAGGCGGCTTGGATGAAATCGAGCTGGCTCAAGCGATCGACGCCGTGGGGCGATAGATCGTAGTAATTGAGCACCTGTTTGGCCAAGGTTCGCGTGCCGCTTCCCGGCGGGCCCAGGTAAAAGTGGCAATTCGGATTCCGCTTCACGTAAGCGGCAATCTGGCTGAACGTCGGGCTGGCCGGTCGTGACGTGGCCGAGGCTTGCGCGTCCAGCCGGTTCGTGTTTGGCTGCCTGGCCGCCGGCTGCGCGGTGGCAGGCTGCGTGGCGACGGTCGTGGTGCTGGCCGGCTGCGTGGTCTCGGTGGTGGTGTCAACCGTCGTGGTGATGACAAGCTGCGTGGGCGGTGCGGACTCATCTTCCAGCGAGTTTTCGGGAAACGCCTGGGCGGCTTCGAAATCGACGACGGCGCTCAGGAACGCCGGATTGGCCAGGATCAACAGCGGAACGTCGGTCAAGTGCAGCATGGTGCGGACGTTGGGCGTGTCGGAAAAACCGTCCAAGGCGATGCCCAACAGCCGGCCTTGGCGGTCGTCGTTGACCCGGCTGCGATTTTGTTGCGAACCATCGGTGTTATGCACACTGAAGTCGAACGACTGGCCCCACAGGTGCCAGGCCGGCTCCTGCAGGAATCGGTCGTGCAAGACGTCGCCGATTTCGTTATTGAAAGATCCTTCCGGGCCGGTCAGCAGGATTACGCGCCGCTGGAGCGTCTCGCGAACGAATTGGTATGCCGCGACGCAGCAACCCATCGCGGCCAGGGCGAGCACCAACGTGAGATAGCGATGATCGCGGATCCACACCCCCCAGCGGAAAAACAGCGAACGATCGATCGACGAATCGGGCATCTTAGAATCCTTCCCAGCCGGTCCATGCGGCTGTACGAAAAGGGGACGGTAGAGCGCGGATCGGAGAAGCGGCGCGCGGGATCAGAGAGGTCGATCGAGTCCCGTTAACATATCTGTTAACGCCCGTTATTACCACCATTGGCGGGGGGCGTTTTTGTAAGGTAAGAACTCGGCCGCACGGCGTGCGAGCCAGGTGCCTTACTTAGCGCCCGTGCGGAACTATTCCGCCGCGTCGGATTGCGGCTTCTGGGCAAAGTTTGTCGGCGGGCCGAGACCGACGTCTTTGGGTTGGCTATTCTTACGCGCGGCTAGATCGCCACCGTCATCCGTGAGGTCGGGGCCGACCGAATAGATGAGCCAACCTTCGGGCGTTCTTTTGAGATGCAGAGGCTCGTCGTTGAAGGGATCGGTCGTCGCGTCGGCGGGCAGGCCCAGATCGGCCAGCGCGGGCACGGCCCCGCCGTTGGACGACTCGCGGTCCAGCAAGGCATTCAATACGCGCAAGGCGCGCAAACTGGCTTCGGTGCGGAGCAGCGCCAAGTGCTGCATCTGTGGGGCTGGGAGCATGATAGTGGCGAGCCAGCCGAGACGGCGTGCGGAAATCGCGGCCTCGACGGTGCGGTGCCAGTCGGCATTGGA
>DATJTR010000517.1:0-2077 GCA_035503215.1 Pirellulales bacterium | reverse complement strand
CGTGCTGGCCGTGATTTTGGCCCTCGTGCTGCAAGCCGGTTACTACCTGCTGCGGATACGGATTGGTTCGTGGGTGCGGCCGGTGAACCTCGTGCGCGGGACGCGCGACGCCCTGGTGATGGCGTTTTCGACCGGCAGTTCGACCGCCACGATGCCGGTGACCTATGCCTGTTTGAAAGATCGGGTTGGGCTCGGCGAGCAGGCGGCCAGCATGGGGGCCCTAGTCGGATCGAATTTCAACAACGACGGCACGGCACTGTACGAAGCGATGGCGGCGCTGTTCATCGCCCAGTCGCTCGGCCAGCATTTGACCATCGTGCAGCAGTTGATCGTCATGCTCACCTCGATCGTGGCTTCGGTCGGGGCGGCGGGCATCCCGGAGGCGGGACTGGTGACGATGACGCTGGTCTTCGAAGCGGTCGGCCTGCCTCGGGAATACATTGGCATTTTGCTCACCGTCGATTGGTTCTTGGATCGCTGCCGCACGACGATCAACGTGATGGGAGACATGAACGTGGCCTGTTTGATGGAGGGGCGAACTCGGGCGGCCAAGCCAAGCGAGCCGCCGGCCCAGCGGCCGGATGGCCCGGGCACGAGCCAGGCGGAACTGGCGGCGAGTGCTGGCTAGAAAAGCGGGCCCGAGAGGGGGAAACGCGAACACACGGGGGCAAAAGCTTTTTTTTCGGCCCCCGGCAATTCGGCAGCTTGCAACCCTGGTTATATTGAACGAGCGGGCCGGTAGAGTGCGATTTCGAGATCAAGGCGGAATCGCGGAGAATTGCCGGATCGCGAAAACCTGAAGAAATCGAAAGGAAACCGAGGTTATATCGAGCGGCCGATTTTGCGAGGCTGCTCGCCGCCTGGTGAGTAAAAGATTGGCAAACAAGCTGCCGGTCATCTACTCTGAAGGGCGGGAAACGAGAGAAGGCAAGCGCGGTGGCCGGTAAGGAACGCCAGGCAGCGTGCTAGCGCGGCCGAAGGGCAAAGCAGTCGGCCGTGGGATCGAGAAGAGGCAGGCTTTGACAGGCAACTGGCGGACTTTGACGTCCGAGTTCGAGACGGCCTAGCCGGCGACCGCAAGCGCCCTGTGTACAGGGCTCGCGTGGGTCGCCCTGCGGCCGGTTATCGAACGCGGGCTCAGTGAACGCTCCGGTCACGATTGGCCGGGGCGGAAACCGTGGTGCCAGGAGCTCGTTACTTCATGAACCCCTGCTTGAGAAAGAGTGCCATGAAAAGCTCAAGGATGTGCTTTTTCGCGCTGGCTTGTTGGCTTGGCTGGGCCGGAATGTGCTCGGCCGAGGAGCCTCCCCAAGGTTCGCTGGTGATCATCGGCGGCGCTTTGCGGTTCGACGAAGACGTGATCTGGGAGCGGGTGGTCGAATTGGCCGGCGGCAAGGGTGCCAAGGTCGCCGTCTTCCCCACGGCCAGCATCAATCCGTTGCGTACCGGCGCGCGGGCCAGCGCGGCTTTGCAAGCGGCCGGCGGCCAGCCCTTCTTGGTGCCGGTGGCGCTGGAAAAGATCGACGTCGACTACCACAAGGCGGTGGAAGATCCGGCCCTGATCGCGCAGGTGCGCGAAGCGGGCGCGATCTTCTTCACCGGCGGCGAGCAATCGCGGATCGTGCAAGCCCTGGTCACGGCCGACGGCAAGAACACGCCGCTGTTGGACGCCGTGTGGGACTTGTATCGCAAGGGTGGAGTCATCGTGGGCACCAGCGCCGGCGCGGCGGTGATGAGCCACGTGATGTATCGCGACGCCCGCAACGTGCTGGAAACCCTGAAGAAAGGGGTCAGCATGGGGCATGAAATCGGCTACGGCCTCGGCTTCTTGGACTCCACCTGGTTCGTCGAGCAGCATTCGCTCAACCGGGGCCGGTTCGCCCGGGCGATGGCGGCCATGCAGTCGCAAGGATTGAAGTTCGGCATCGGCGTGGCCGAGAACACGGCCCTGGTTGTCACCGGCGGCAGCCGGGTGAAGGTGATCGGCGATCACGGGGCGATCGTGATGGATTTGTCCAAGGCCACGAGCGATGCGGCGGTGGCCGGATTCAATCTGAAGCATGCCCGGCTGACTTAC
>DATJTR010000516.1:0-5637 GCA_035503215.1 Pirellulales bacterium | reverse complement strand
GGCGCACCTGCTGGTGGCGGCTATCCGACTTCGGCGAATCCGGCTAGCTATGGCGCGCCGGCCTCGTTCGACGGATCGAGCTATCCAACTGGCACGGCACCTGCCGGCGCCGCCGCGACGCCCGGCACGGGAATGACGCCCGAAACGTATGGCGGCGCCACGGTGCCAATGAGCCGGTAAGCGCCGCGCCTGAGGCCAGCGGCTGAAGGTGGACTCTGCCGGCGGCTCTCTGCCGTGTTCTTGTTGTCTGCGGCACGGCGGTGGCCGAGGTCAACGCGGCAAGCACTGGCCGCTCTTCTTCGAGGGCCATGCGGCCCGAAACTTCGGGCGGGCTTTACCAGCCCATGACCATGTTCGACTCGATGACCTTGCGGGCACGCTCGAGATCGGAGCCCGTCTCGTGCATGTAAAGCCGGATGGCATGCACCTTATCGCCGGCCGCCTTGGCCAGGCAATCGCGAGCGGTCGAGCAGGGATCCGTCTTGCCCGAGATCCCGAGGGCACTTTTGGAAATCACCCAAGTGTCGCGAGGTCTTTTTGTCAGCCGAATCACTTTCTCGTTCGGGTACGCATCGTTGACGACGCCGCTCGCAGAATCTTCATCTGCCGCCCAAGTGATGATGATATGACAGTCGGTCTCGACCTCGAACAGTGGCATGGGTCTTACTCCTGTGTTTGACGCGTTGGCGAGGCGAAACGGCCCCAGCAGGACCAACGGAAACCAAGCTCCACCAGAGGGCAGGAAAGAAATGGGGCTACGAGTGATGGTAAATCGTCCGCTCACAATCGTCAACGTGCGGCGGACCAAAACTGCCGATCCGAAAGAGGCGTTTATCTCGATTGCGGACCGCTTTATTTCGTGCCTACCTGTCCCTTCCGGAAATGTACCACATCCCGCCGCGGCGTGGCATCCGCGGTGGTGTCGGCACTCAGTTATTGCTTGATTTCCGAGCAAAAAGCCTGGAGGACCCGCCAGGTTTCCGATAGGTCTTGCAACCCTCTGCCGTGGGCTGCCGCCGTTCCACGTGATCGGTGGACTCCGCCATCAACTGCCCATTTGCCAGGCTTTCACCTGGGGGAATGGGTAGACGAGCATCAGCACGTTCAGGAGCAGGCTGTCGCGAATCCAAATGAGGAGTGCAAGCTCAATGGCGATGAACACTGCCAGCGACCAGCGCCAACCGAGCCGCTGGGCGATCAGGAAGCCGGCGCCACAGGCGAGCACGTCGCCCAGCGAGTTGATTACGGTGTCCCCCTCGTAGCCGGCCGCGATGGTTGCTTGCCGGTAGCGATCGATGATAAACGGTGTGTTTTCTATTATTTCCCAGGCCGCTTCGAGCGCTATGGCCAGGCAAAGCCGCCAGGCCAGCGGCCACCGAGGGACGGCCCAAGCGGCCAGTCCACACAGGACGAAGCCGTGAAGCACGTGGGTGAAACTGTAGGGATCGAACAGTTGCTGCGAGTTCTCCGAACTCCACACATCTCCCACCCATAGCAACAGCCGGCCACTGGCGCTCCGCCACAACCGGCCCTGGTAATGCAACTCGATCGCGGTTGCCGCCAGAATAAGCGACATCATCAGCCATGGGGCGAGCGCGCCTGGAATGCGGGACGCGGCGTTTCCGGATGGCGGAGTGCGGCTTGGCTGGGGAGCAGTCATCGTTCGTCAACGGTCTACGTCCTGCGAGCACTGCAGCCGCTGAGAAGGGCTCGCGCCGGCCCCGGAGCCGGGCGCTAAGGCCGCGACGACCGCTCGCGTGTGCCAGAAAGAAACAGCCGACTATCGGCTGCGAAAGACGGAGTCCGGACGATCGTTCGTAAGCAATGTCGAATTCGATCCGGATCGTATGTGCTGGGCACAAAAAGCGAGGGTGAAGGGACTCGAACCCTCGGCCTCTAGCGTGACAGGCTAGCGCTCTAACCGACTGAGCTACACCCCCAGGTTGCCGAGAAAGCAGAGCTGCCGCAGCCAAAAGGCCCGGGATTGCCCTCGCCGCCTTCCCGAATTGTGAGCGATGAATTATAGCTGCGCCGGCGACAGTCGCAAGGGCCCCGGGGAATGACCAGAAGCTGGAACAGTTTGCAGAAACGCCCCATCCGCCGGTCTGAGAACCGGGTTGAAGATGTCCACCCTTGGGCGGCTGCCGCACCGAATTGTGCGGAAGAGGTCTCGTAGACGGGACAATGGCTCCCCCTCAGTTTTGTAATTCGTTTGGGGTCACGCGGGGAACTGGATTCGATGCCGCTAGCGGCGGAAGTACCGCGGTCGGCTCCCGCAACGGACAAGGGAGTCACGACTTGGCTCGAAGACCGTGGCGCTTGAAGCGGTCGCGGGCTTGGGCCAAGATGGAATCGATCGGTCACCGCAATGCGCCAGCCGATGCGGTCACACACACGTCCATCCGCCTTCACCCAATGCCTGTTCCCGGTCCCGCTGCGCATCGCGACCCGCCCTGGGCTGCTTGGGCTGTTGCCGGTTTTCTGGTGGCGACGATCGCGATCATCTATGGCCAGTCGTTGTGGTTCGGCTTTCTGGCGCATGACGACACGAGCTTTGTCAGCGGAAATCCGCTTGTCGCGCCGGGGCTGAGTGTCGCTGGCGTCGCCGCGGCGTTTGTCAGCGGACCGATGGGGCAATGGCATCCGCTGTCGGTCATTTCGCACATGCTCGATTGTCAGATCTTCGGGCTGGATGCTCGCGGGCATCACCTGACCAATCTCGTCCTGCATGCGGCGACGTCGATCGGTCTGTTTTTGGTCCTCCGCAGCATGACGGGCGAAATGTGGCCGAGCGCCTTGGTGGCCACGCTGCTGGCCATTCATCCACAGCACGTGGAAAGCGTAGCCTGGATCTCAGAGCGGCGGGACGTGTTGAGCGGACTGTTCTTCGTACTCACTCTGGCGGCGTATTTGGGTTATGTTCGGCACGGCCGGACGCTCGGCCGCTACTTATTGTTGGCGTTGGTTTTCGCGCTGGGATTGATGTCGAAAGCAACGCTCGTCACGGTCCCCCTGCTCTTGCTACTGCTCGACTACTGGCCGCTCGCACGCTTTGGGTCGCCAGCCGGGGGCAGAGAACCAGCAGAGCGAAAGAGCCTTTGGTGGTTGGCAGTGGAAAAGCTGCCTTTGCTGGCTCTTTCGGTGGCGGACTGCGTGCTGACCGTGGTTACGCAGAACGCTAGTGACACGGTCAACGAGAGGCATTTGACGGAGCGGTTGGGCACAGCGCTGGTGGCGCCGGTCGAATACTTGCGGCTGGCGTTCTGGCCGGCCGGATTGGCCGGTTTCTATCCGATCCCCGTCGGCGGCTTTCCGGCCTGGAGGGTCGTCTGTTCGCTCGCCTTGCTTACTGCGGTCACGATTGCCGTAGTGGTCTGGCGGCGCCGAAGTCCCTATTTGTTGGTCGGCTGGTTTTGGTTCCTCGGAACGCTGGTTCCCATGCTGGGATTGATCACGATTGCGGAACACGCGATGGCCGATCGCTACATGTATCTGCCCCAGATCGGGCTGAGCATTGCCGTCGCGTGGGGGGCCGCGCGATTGGCAGCCAATTCGGAAGCTCGGCGCTACACGCTGGCAATGTGCTCGGGGCTGGCGATCGTCTTACTGGCTAGCTGCGCCGTCGTGCAGACGACGCATTGGCATGACGATCAGAAATTGTGGGCTCATTCTCTCGAAGTCACCGGCAGCAATTTCCACGTCGAAGTCGCCTTGGCCGACGCTCTGCACCACGCCGGGCGGCTGGACGAAGCGGTCGAGCACTATCATCGGGCGCTCGATTGGGGATCGAGTTCGAAGCTGATGAACAATCTGGGTATTGCGCTGGCCCGGCAGAAAAAGCTGACGGAAGCGATTCCCTATTTCCGCCGCGCAATCGAGCTTGACCTGCTGGCAGCCGGACCGCGCGCTAACTTGGCACAGGCGTTAGGTGCTCAGGGACATGCCGACGAGGCCATCGAGCAATACCTGAGCGCAATCGAGCTCGACCCAAACGTCGGCCTTTGGCACTTCAACGTGGCCGGACTGCTGGCCCGGCAGGGAAGACTCGACGATGCCATCGCGCATTTACGGCAAACGATCGAGCTCGATCCGACGCGCGCGATCGTGCACGCGGAATTGGCGGCCCTGCTTGTGCGGGGCGATCGGATTGACGAGGCGATCGACCAATATCGTCGCGCGGTCGAACTGGAGCCTCGCGACACACGCCTTCGCCAGGCGCTCGATCAGGTAGTCGCGATTCGACGGTCAAAATCCGGACTTCCCAAGCCGGAAAACTAGAGGAGCTTGAGCCGAATGCCAAAGGTCCATTTCTGAGTCCCGGGCAACCAAAAATCTGCGCGTCGTGCGGCAATCTTGCCGCGCAAATAAAAACAGCCGATGGCCCGCGAAGGAGCCATCGGCTGTTGATATCCAGGAATCGCTAGATCAACCAAACGGTCGCGTTAGGCAGCCCGGCGCCGCTTCCAACCAACCACCAACAAACCAATACCGCCCAGAGCTCCGAGGACCACGCTGGCGGGCTCGGGGGTGGGCGTGAAGTTGATCTGATCCTGCAAAGCGATGGGATCCTGCGAACCTTCATACGAGTGAGCATTACCATTCGTATGATTCGCATCGTCGACAAAGTAGAGCACCTCGCCCGACGTGACGCTGAAGGTCGCCGTCCAATTTGCGCCCGCTTGGAAGCCCGACGCTGCCGTGTATCCAGTCAGGTTCCCGGCAGTCAAGCCGACCGTGCCAACCGTCGAGCCATAGTTGTTGGCGCTTGCCCAAGGAACGTTTCGACCACTAACTTGGTTGCCGTTGCCGACGTTGGCCAAATTGGAGACATACATCAAGGGAGCCGTTGGACCCGCGGTGCTGCTGATGACGTACAAGCTCGGGACACCGTCGTTGGTGCTGTTGTCGTAGCCAAGGTCCCAAGCATTCATGTTGATGGCGACCGTTCCGCCAGATGGAGCGGTCCAGGCCACGTAGGTCGGACCGAACGAGCCCTCCAAGGTGACCGTGTCGGTGCTCGCGCTGGAGGCCGTCGACAACATCGGGTCCTGGTTGCTGAGCGTGCTGGCACCGTAATTGTAGAACACGCCGGGCACGCCATCTTGCACGGTGTTACCGGACGCACCGTCGTCGAAGCTCTTCTGGAGATTGAAGCCGGTGGTGGTGAAGCCGTAGGCCGAACTTGAAGCAATATTCTCAGTGTGGCTGACTTCTTCGATGGTACCGGACGTCGAGCCGTTCGAGACCCAGTTCGACGGCAACGTGATCTTTTCACCAGCGTAAGCGTCGGTGGCGGCGGCGAGCTGCCCTGTCACCGTCAAGCCCACTGCCTGGTTGATCGTCGACCCAGGATTGAACTGGTAGGTTTGAAAGGGGACCGTATAGGTGTAGGTCGAGAGGATCGTCGAGCCGTTGCCGCCGGTCTCGTGCCCGACGGAGTTGGCATTGTAGTACGTCGTCAGGTTTTGAAAGTCGGGGCCACCTTGCGTCGCATGGGTATAGTTTCCGGAAATGTAGGTCGGCCCGTTGGTCCAGTTCCAGCTCATTTCGCCGGCGCTCCAACCACCATTGGTGTTGCTGTTCCAGGTGGGATTCCAGGTGGCCGTCGTGGCGGCCGCCAGCGCAGCGCTGGTCGAA
>DATJTR010000515.1:0-4286 GCA_035503215.1 Pirellulales bacterium | reverse complement strand
TTGATCGATTGCAGCACGACCAGGTCGGGATCGAAGTCGGCGATCACCTGCCGCAGCCCTTCGACCTTCAACCGGCCGTAATCGCAATTCAGCGTAAGAATCTTGAGCGATTGCTTCGGCAGCGGACGAAAAATCAGCTTCCGCCAGGGGATTTCCACTCCCAACACCGCGCCGTTCAACAGCACCAGCACGGCCAGCCAGGCCAGCCAGCGCCGCTCGCGCCGCCGCCAACCCTCGATCGACAACACGACCAGTGGCAGCGTGCAAAACCAGCGGGGCGTGAACAACAGCACCGTCCCCCACCAGCTTCTGTCCGCTTCCCAATGCAACAACCCATAGGCCAGCACCAGCAGCAGGGCATAGGCCACGCAGCCGGCCCGCAGTAATCTGCTCGATCCTTTACGCGGTGGCGCCGCAGCGACCGCGGCCGGTTCAGTGTCGGCGTCGGCCTTGCCGGCATCGAGTTCAGCGGGGCGGTGATCAGGCGAAGAGGTCATCCCGGTCTACTCTCTCGCTCACCTGCCCGAAACTCAACGACGTCGCGGCCCACCGGCGCACTCATCCGCCGGCTTGATGCTGCGGGTGCAGGCGCTGGTCGGGACGGATGGCGATGCGGTTGATCGCGCTCAAAAACGCCTTGGCGCTGGCTTCGACGCTGTCGGTCGAAACGCCCCGGCCGCGGTATACCCGCCCGGCGTGCTCGACCTCGACGTTCACCTCGCCTTGTGCGTCCTTGCCCACCGTGACCGCCTGGACGCGAAAATCCTTGCACACCACGGTCACGCCGGTCAGCCGTTCGATCGCCAGAAAGATGGCGTCAACCGGTCCGTCGCCCGACGCCATTTCGGTCGTCTGTTCGTTGTCTCCCTGTTTCAGGGTCAATCGCACGCGCGGCGTGTGCCCCGTGCCCGCCGAAATCTCGTACGACACCAGCGACCAGGTGGCGTGGTCGTCGTGCAATTGATGATCGATCAGGGCCGCGATGTCGGCGTCGTAGATTTCCTTCTTCTTGTCGGCCAGCACCTTGAACTGCTCGAAGACGGTTTGCAGTTGCTCGCCGGTGAGATGATAGCCCAGGTGCTTCGCCCGGTCGGCCAGGGCCGCCCTGCCGCTGTGCTTACCCAGCACCAGGTCGGTCTGGGCGAAGCCGACGTCCTCGGGGCGCATGATCTCGTAGGTCGTTCGTTCCTTGAGCATGCCGTCCTGGTGGATGCCGGCCTCGTGGGCAAAGGCGTTGCGGCCGACGATGGCCTTGTTCCTTTGCACCTGGATGCCGGTGACGTTCGAGACCAGCCGGCTGGTGGGGACAAGCCGCTCGGTCTTGATGCCGGTCGTGCAGTGATAAAAGTCGTTGCGCGTGCGCAGGGCCATGACCACTTCTTCCAGCGAGCAGTTGCCGGCCCGCTCGCCGATGCCGTTGATCGTACACTCGACTTGCCCGGCGCCGTTTTCGACGCCGGCCAGGCTGTTGGCCACGGCCAGGCCCAGGTCGTTGTGGCAATGCACGCTGATCACGGCCCGGTCGATGTTGGGCACCCGCTCTCGCAGGTTATGAATCACCCGGCCCATGTGGGCCGGCGTGGCATAGCCGACCGTGTCGGGAATGTTCACCGTCGTGGCCCCGGCCGCGATGGCGGCCTCGACCACCTGGCAAAGGAAATCGGGTTCGGTGCGGGCCGCGTCTTCGGGCGAGAACTCGACGTTGTCGCACAGCGCCACCGCGCGTTTCACTCCGGCCACGGCCCGGGCGATGATCTCCTCCTTGGTCATCTTCAACTTGAATTCGCGATGGATGGCGCTGGTGGCCAGAAAGATGTGGATCCGCGGCGAGAGGGCCTGCTTGAGCGCTTCCCAGGCCCGATCGATGTCGGCCTCGTGGCAGCGGGCCAGGCCGCAAACGACCGGGCCGCGAATCGTCTGGCCGATCTGCCGCACCGCCTCGAAATCACCCGGCGACGCGATCGGATAGCCCGCCTCGATGATGTCGACCCCCAGGTCGGCCAAGGCCTGGGCGATTTCGAGTTTCTCGTTCAGGTTCATGCTGGCGCCGGGCGATTGCTCGCCGTCGCGCAGCGTGGTGTCGAAAATTCGGATCGCACGTTTCCCACTCATGGCTGTCGTTGCCTCACGAAACAGGGTTTGGAAATAGGGGTTCATCATTCGCCGCAGGCCGACCCAAGGTCGGCCCGGGCAACGACAACCGCGCCCTGCTCGGACC
Organism: Pirellulales bacterium; assembly: GCA_035503215.1. Taxonomy (GTDB): domain Bacteria; phylum Planctomycetota; class Planctomycetia; order Pirellulales; family PALSA-1355; genus DATJTR01. The sequence goes on along the minus strand of DATJTR010000515.1, from coordinate 2,068 downwards.
GGCAAACCGCTGGCGGCGGTCAGTTCGCCGGCCGGTTTGCCCTCGTTTCGTGGAAAGCCTCATGAATCCCATCCGCTCGAAATAAAAAAACCCCAAAGTCCGACCCGCGGCCTTGGGGTTTGTGCGATCGCGCTCGTATCGGCCGAACCCCTAGTGTACGTCCTCCAACGGGCGCAAAGCACCCCCGGCAGGCACAAGCATCAACAAAGGCGGGCTCGACAACAAAAACTGCATCATTTCTCTCACGTTGGCCTCGCTCGGGGCTGCTGGCCTCGGCGGTTGCCTCTCTGTCCTTAATTATTACGCCACGCCGGTTTGCCGACAATGGCGACTCTATCGGACCACCAGACACCGGTCAAGCGGCGCAGGTTCGCCGCCCGGACGGAGCAAAAAAACAGAGCAAAAAACGAATCAGCCGCGTCGCAACATTGTGCGGCGCGGCTGAGCGTTGGTTTTGCAATTGGCCGCGGGCGTCAGACCGCCAGCGTTTCCTCGGCCGGCGCCGCCGGCACCGCCTGGCGACGGGCAGTCCTCTCGTATCCCAGCCCGCGGAGCACTTCCAGAATCTCGCTGCAGGTCGGAAACATGCGGCCGCTCGACCGCTTGTATTGATCGAGGGCGTGCATGAACTCGACTTCTTCGTCGGTATAGTCGCGCTCGCACGTGGTCGGGTCGATCTGACGGCGGCGATTCACCTTCTCGCGTCGTTCGGTGATCACTCGGCGTTCGCTGGCCACGGCGACGTTGGCGCTACGGCGTTCGTCGCTCTTGCGGCGGTCGCTTTGTTCACGGCGATTGATGGCTACGGCTGGCGAAGGCTTCTTGGCTTTGGTCACGTTGCACCTCACACTGCTCGGCGGCGCCCCCGGGGTGCCGCTCGACGTTCTTCTTTACCCTCCCTGTGGTAATGGCGCTCCGTCCCTTCGATCCAGCGCTCGCGGCCCGTCGTGCCCTGTGGTCCGCCGCGTTCGATCCGTGTGCCCGATTCGCCGGGCCCCAATATGATCGGAGTGCCCGCCTGATAAAGTGTACTAGCTGCGAAAAAGCTAGGGCTTTTCGGGTTTCGAGGGGTAGGGGGGTGGCGCGCGATCGCGCAAAGATTCCGGGTCTGCCGCTGCATGCGCCGGCACGTTCGGTTTTTGCCTGCTATCGCGACCCTCGACTGCCCAAAAGCGGGGCTGGGGGCGGCCAATGGTCTCCGTCGTCGTAGTGCCCGGCCGGTCGCCGTCCTTCGATCCGCTACAGCCGGACGCGCCCGACACGGAGGCAGCCCTTGGTAGCACCGGCTCCTGCGCGGTTTGCCGACACGGTTTGCTTCGGCGTTAAGCAAACCGCGGAGGGCACCGCTCGCCTATCCGGCCGCGGTCGGCGCAAAACATTGTCCGAAAGACTTGAAAATGCGGAGTTTGCGGCTGCTTTTCTTCGCAGGCGAATCGCTAGCGACGCACTTGGCATAACGATTGCTCCGGCGATGCCGCTCACGATCACGCCGTCATGATCGCGGCCGTCGATCCGGTATCCCGCTGGCGCAGAACTCGCGAATGGCTCACTATCAATTTTGGCGCCGACCCACGGATGCCGCCGGGCAGTCTCTTGCTTGTCGGCCGCTCCTGGGCCGGGCCCGGTGCGGCGGCCGATTTCGACCGACCCCTGCTACGTCGCCCGCCAGCAAAACTGCGATCTCCGGACCCCCGATCGTCAAATCTCCTGCCACTGCCAGGCACGGAGACTCCCCTTGCGAAGCGAACAGCCTGCGCGTTCTCTGGCTTCCGCCTAGCCAGAAGGACACCCCAAACGACTTGGGCGGATAACCTCCGCCCAAGTCGGGGTGTTTTATCAGGCAAGCAGCGGTACCGGGCAAACACCGGGCCACCGGCTCAAGCTTCGAGATAGCGGATGCGCTTGTTGATGTCGGTGTTCACCGAGTGATAGGCCCGGTGCAGGTTGCCGGCGTCGAACAGCGTCTGCCGCATGTGCTCGACGTCGTCAAAGCCGATGGCGTTGGAGAAGATCGGCATCAGGTATTCGATGCCGACCTCCGAGGGCTGCATCCGCTCGGGATCGTAGA
>DATJTR010000514.1:0-7010 GCA_035503215.1 Pirellulales bacterium | reverse complement strand
GCCTCGACCGAGCCGCCGGCACCGGAGATCGTGGCCCGGCCGTCGCGTTCGTCGTCGCCGACTTTGGGAATGGCAAACTCGTAGTCGATCACCCGGGTGGCCGGTTTCTTGCGTTCCCAAGTTTCGGGCGCGGTGAGCAGGATCTTGCCATCGGAAAGCGAGACCGTGCGGTCCGCGGCCGCGGCGTGCCGAGCGGCGGAAAGGAGCGTGGCAACCGCGAGCAACGAGAGCGTGGTGCGGCGGAGCAAGAGCGAGGGCATGGCAATGGGCCTTTCGTCGGCGGGAGGAAGGCTCGCCGCGCAATAGTTCGTGTAACTCGTCCCCAAGCGATCGGGCGCGACGGAGCTCGATCGCGACACGCTAAGACTACTTCTTCGCCGCCGGCAGGTTCGGGGCATTCGCCGGAGCGGTCGCCGCGGGTTCTTTACCGCTGCTGGCCGGCCCGTCGGCCGAATCGTCGGTCGGCTGTCCGCTGAGCACCACGATCAACACGATCGCCAGCGCGAGCGTGATCAGCGCCAGGGCCACGCTGAGCCACATCATGATGCGGTTTCGCCGCTCGCGCTGCAACCGGAAGCGAACGATCGGATCGTCATCGGGCTGCGGCTCGCGGCGCGGGCGGGGCTGGGGAGCGACCGAAGCGGCGGCGATCACTTCGTCGACCGCCTGACCACTCATGGGATGGAGGTTTGCCTGCGGGCGGGGGGCGGGACGGGCGCTGTGGCCCGGACTGCTCGCGGCCGCGCCGGGTGCTGCTGGCCGCGGCCGGAGTGGCGGTGGACCGGCGGCTGGAGGAGCCGCGGTGGCTGGGCGCATGGGCCGCACCGGTTTCGACTCGCCCCGGCTTGGCCCTTCGGGCGGCCGATCTCCCAAGGCTGGGTCGGACATGGCGGCGTCGGCCAGCGCAGCGCCGGAGCGATGATCTTCGAGCGGGTCGTCGAGAAAGGCCGCCTCGTTTAGCGCGGTGTCGGCCACCGGCCCTTCGTCGCCAAAGGGTGGGCCGGCCGCAGTCTCCTCGGTCCAAAGAACATCGTCTTCGGCGCCACCGTCGTCGGGGCCGTCGAAGTCGGGCTCGTACAAATCGGGCGTGCCATTGCGCGCGGGGCCGACAGGATTCTGGTACCGGTCGGCCTCGGGCCGGCCAGCAGCGCCACCATGCTGGTTGAATCCCTGCGGGTCGAATCCTTGCGGATCAAAATCCTGGAAGCGGGGGTCTTCGAAATCGTTCGCCTCGTCGAAATTCGCAGCGACCGTCTGGCTTTCCAGCGGAATGCGGATTTTCGCACCGCACCTGGGGCAAACGGCTCGCTTGCCGGCCAAGTGAGGTTTGACGTTCAGCTTGTGCCCGTTAGGGCAGAAGAACTTGATGCCCATGGCATTCCCGGCGCAGCAGGTGGCGGAAATGCGGACTACGCACCCCCCATTTCCCGCCGCGGCGCATAAAAAGGCGAGCGTCCGCGAGAATTCTTAATTATACTTAGTGTGCGGAGCTTGGATAGTTGCACGGTGTCTTGGACAGTGCACTCTCTTGGACAGTTACACGGTGCGGCTGCCAAGTTCCCCGGCCACTGAACGCATGACAGGGTGCGGGACCAGAGAGCCACGTGGCATTCGGTCGACCGCGTGCGTGGACTCTCACGTTCACGATGAGTGAAAGCCGCAGCGACCCCGCGGGGCACGGGACGCAGGCGCGGCGATCGACACGCAACACACGTCGGCAGACACCTGCTCGCGAGCGCGTCGGGAAATGGGGCGCCTCGGGAAATAGGCGCCTCGGGCAATGAGCGCAAGACGAACAACTGGATGAGGTATTCGCCCATGGGTCAGCCCACATCTGACGGACCGATTGATATCGCCCTGGTTGGCGATCTGACCGACAACGAAGCCGAGTTGACCGACAAGCTGCTGTCGGTGCCCCCAGGCGGGCACTGCACGCTGTGGATCGATTCGCCCGGTGGCAGCCCTTACTGCGCGATGTCGCTGATGTCGCTGATGTTGCTCCGCGGCATCGCGGCGACCGGCATCGTGACGGGCGAATGCTCGTCGGCGGCGCTGTGGCCGTTTGCCGCTTGCCGTCGCCGGCTGGTGACGCCCTACAGCGTGTTTCTGTTCCACCCCATGAAGTGGCAGAGCGAGGAACACGTACGGTTGGCCGAAGCGGCCGAATGGGCGCGACACTTTGGCCGGCTGGAAACCGACATGGATCAATTGCTGGCCAAGCTATTCGGCTTGCCCGAGGCCGAAATGGCCAAGTGGATCAACCCCGGCCGCTATGTCGGCGGGCCGGAATTGGTCTCCGCCGGGCTGGCCGAAATGGTCGAGCTCAAGGCGCTGGCCGAATTCAACATGAACGGTGCGGCGCGGGCCCGCAAACGCATCACGGCCGCAGTCCGATAGCTCGCACCGCGGCTGCGATCTGGCAAATGCCGGTCGTGCCCGCGATCTGGCCGCAGCCGATGCGCGGTGGGCAATCAGCCGGCGGCTTTGCGATCGCGATCGAGCGCCGACGAATCTTCGTCGTCGGCGGGGCGACGCAATTTGAGCGTGGCGCCCGGCGGCATGCGGCGTTCCTGGGTGAAGCCGCGCGTGCCTTGCGACATGAAGCCGTGGTAGGCCGCGGCCGGCCCGCTGGGAAAGCGGATCTGCAGTTGCCGGACGACCTCGGTGAATTTCAGCCCGCTGCGGTAGATCAATCGGTAGGCGGCTTTCAGATCGCCGATTTCCGCCGGCTTGAAACCGCCCCGGCGCAGCCCGACCAGGTTCAAGCCGACGATGCAGCCGGTGTTGCCGTCGACCATCACGAACGGCGGCACGTCTTGCACCACGCGGGCGTGGCCGCCGAGCATGGCCAGGCTGCCGATGCGGCAGAACTGGTGAATGCCGACGGCGCCGGAGATGAAGGCCCGATCTTCGACCGTGACGTGTCCGGCCAACAAGACGTTGTTGGCGAAGATGATGTTGTTGCCGACGCGGCAATCGTGAGCCACGTGTGTGCCGACCATCAGCAGATTGTTGTCGCCGATGGTCGTGGTCGCCCCTTCGTGCAGCGCGCGGTGAACGGTGCAGTTCTCGCGAAACGTATTGTTGGCACCGATCGACAGGCGGCCGATCTTTTCGGGCATCTTCGCGTGCTGCGGCAGCCCTCCCAGCACGGTCCCTTCCATCACGCGATTGCCAGGGCCCAGCGTCACGCCGCTTTTGACCACCACGCCGCTCGACAGCTCGCATCCGTCGCCGATTTCACTGTCCGCTTCCACGATCGAGTAAGGGCCGATGACGACGTTGGAACCGATCTTGGCCTGGGGATTGACCAGCGAAAGGGGGTGGATATTCACCGCAGCGAACCTCTGGGCAGGTGGGAAGCCCGGCTACCGCAATGGTTTGGTCCTGGGATGGGACGCCTCGCGCGGGCGTGGCGAGGAAAGCGAGCCAGGGGGACCTCGGGACAGGTGAGGCGGGGCTCGCTTCGTGTGTTGTTATCGGATGGGCGCGGGGAAGCAGTTCAAAACAAAGTACCGGTTTTGACGCATTTAGCCTCTTTGCCGAGGGGGACGGAACAGAGCCCCCGGCTTCTCAAAACTCGGTAACCGCCAGGGGCTCATCCCCCCATGCGGCGCCGGTCGAGGGCACCACCATTGCCCTGCGGCCCCCCGAGCACGATGGGCGCAAGGTTGGTAAACTCTAGTGCCGCCAGGATAGCACCCGGCTAGCACGCGGCGCCGTCGATCTTAACGGTGGGCCGCTCTGGGCAAGCGTGCGGCGCGGCGGGATGGCAGGCAAACCCTACGGCATTGTTCACACGCGAGAGGGGAGTTTTTAAGAGCGATGGCAACCAACGTCCAGTTGTATGACGAGGCGACCCGGCTCAAGGATGCTGGCAACCTGGAAGAGGCAGTCGCGAAACTCGAAGAGTTGGTGGCCCAGGATGCAAACTATCCCCTGGCTCATTCCGCGTTGGCCGTGATCCTCGGCCGGCTAAAACGGCACGACGAAGCGATTCGGCACGGACAAAAAGTGTGCGAGCTCGCGCCCGACGATCCTTTCAGCTTCACCGCGATGAGCGTCACCTATCAGCGTGCCGGCAAGATCCCGGAAGCCGAAACGGCCATGGCCCGGGCGCGGATGATGCAGGGGCATTGAGCGCACACGCCGCGCATCTTTTTCGCAGCATCGACCCGCGCGGCAATCCCGGCGGGCTCACTCGTCGATCGTCAGGCCCGCGTCGCCGATGGTGAAGGTGGCGACGTCGTCGCTGGCTGCGCTGCCGCGATGCTTGGCGACCAAAAGCCCGCGCTGGAATTTGTGCCCCTCGCGGATCTTGCCCATCAGGATCAGCGTGTTGGCCGTGGCCAAGAGTTCGCCGTCGGCCAGCGGGCGGGAGATGAGCGGGTCGAGCAGCGTTTCGTGCGAAGTGTAGAGCAGCACGCAGGCCACGCCGCGCGGATCGTAGCGGTGGGCGGCCACGGCGTCGGCCTGGGCGCGAAAATGCTCGCGCAACAGGTCGCGGGCGACCCAGTCGTCGTCCTTGCGCAGGATTTGATGATAGATGTACTCGAACAGCTCGAACTGAATCGATTCGCTCGCCCGCTCGGCCGGTTCGATGCCGTCGACCACGACGCGGCGCACGCCGCGGACGAAGTTGCCGTAGAAGAAGGCGATGGTGGTTTCGAGCTTCGCGGCCAGCTCGGCCTGCCAGTTGTGCCAGGCTTCGAAGTCGACGTCGCCGCGCGTCACGCGGCGGCCGGCGCGGTCGAACACGTGCAGATAGTCGCCCGGAGAAAAGTCGGCGGCGAAGATTTGCGCCAGCTCGGGCCGGCGGTCGCCGTTGACCGCGCTCAACTTCCAATCGAACATGCGCCGCGCATACTCGGCATGGCTTTGCGGATCGATCCGCGCGTTCATGTCGAAGATGATGCCGCTCGGCTCTTGCGATGCCAAACCGGCGCGGGCGAATTGCAGACCGAGTTGCGTCTTGCCGATGCCGCTGGCCCCGACCACCACGGTGAGCGTGCCGGGAAGCAGCCCGCCCCCCAGCCGCTCGTCGAGCCCCGGCACGCCGGTCGAAAGTCGCCCCGGAACGCTCATCCCTTGAAGCCGGGGACGATGCGCTTGTCGGTGCTGGTCTCGACCGTGCCAAAGGCCGCTTCGTGCCGCTGGATGGTGAGCTGCAAGGCTTCGAGCATCCGCTTGCCGGTGTAGTAGCTGAGCACCACGCGCTCGCTGGCGATGAGCGCGGCCTGGCCGCCATCGACCGGATCGGTGCTGAGACCGAAGTCGATGATCAGCTCTTCGGGCATGCCGACGACACGGCAAAAATTGATGTAGTTGGCCGACAAGTTCGACGAGTCGACCGACACGCTCGACCCCGGACGGAGGCCGGTGGGCAAGGGTGCGCCGGCCGGGGGATGGGAAGGCTCTGCCATGATTTCCTCGCGGGCGCCGGTTGAGTCGGCGGTTAATGGTTAGGAGTGTTCGGACCGGAATAGGTTCGCTGCCAGGGGGCCGGTTTTTCGCTGCAGCCGGCCGCCGAGGCACCACGTGCCTGCAGGATACAGAATGTAGACTAAAGATGGCAAGAAAGCGGCGGTTCCGACAGCGGGTCGGCCGGGACCGAATGAGCAGCGGCGATGTGGTATCCGCTGCGTATCGGTCCGTCAGGGCCGGGGCAAGGTCGAGCCACGCATCAGAAATACCTCGCTTGGCGAGCGAAGTGAATCGAGTTGGCGTTCTGTATTCGCGTTTTTCAGCCCACTGCTCGTGCACCACACGTGGTAACGGAGGTCCAGATACCACGACGCAAAATGCACCGCAGAAACCAATTCCCGTGGCCAGAGCGGTTCGCTCCCCCACTGTTCAACCGCGGTCGAGAGCAGGTCGAGGTAGACCTTACACCAGTCCGGCGGGAATGTGCCGCTGGAAACCAGCGAGTCACAAGGGGCGCCAGTGCCAAAAACGTGCGAATGCAGCCGCGAAACAATCGCCTTTGGTTCACCGCTTTCCTTCATAGCCCCATGATACCCGAATGCGGAGGGTCGGCTGCAAGCCGGCGGTTTGCCACGGCCCGGGAAATCTTGCTCGCAGTAACGGCGACTGATATGATCGACGAAAAGCATTCCTGGCTCGTCCTTTACCCCCGCTCGACGAGCCACAAGCCTCCCTGCCCAGCGACGCAGACGGACTGACGATCCATGGGTGCAGTTGCGCGACGACCGGCGGCACGCGCCCCAAGCTCAGGTGGGATGGCGCTCCTCGTTGCTGCGCTCGGAATTTGCGCCTGCCTGGCCACGATCGCGCGGGCCGACGCACTGGCGGAAGATTTTGGCACCGACACGCTGCCGGCGCCGGCGGCAGTCGAGGCCTTTCGCACGCAGGTTCGGCCGCTTTTGGAGCAGTACTGTTTTCGCTGCCACGGCGGCGCCGAACCGAAGGGCGATCTGGCCCTGGACAAGATCGACGACCCTCAGCAATTGCTCGAACAGCCGGAACAGTGGCGGACGATTGCCGACCGGCTGGGTGATGGCGACATGCCCCCCTCGGGTGAACTGCGGCCCGATAAGCCTGCGCTTGCCAAACTCCTTGCTTGGATCGATCGGCAAGTCGTGGCCGCCGAGCGCGGAAAAGTGCGCGATCCTGGGCGGGTGACGACGCGCCGGCTGAACCGCGTGGAATACAACAACACGATCCGCGATCTGGTCGGTCTCGAGTTTCATGCCGCCGACGATTTTCCGGCCGACGACGTGGGCTACGGCTTCGACAACAACGGCGACGTGCTCTCGCTGCCGCCGCTGCTGATGGAAAAATACCTGGCCGCGGCGCAAACGATCGCGGCCGCCACGATCACCGGGCACGCCAACCAGGGCCCGCTCGTCGACATCGATGCCCGGCAAGCCAAGCATCGCGGCGACGGCCGGCAGATGGGCGAAACCGCCTGGCAGTTCTTCGGCCTCGGCGAATTGAGCGTCGATGTGCCGGTGCTGGCGGCCGACGAGTATCGCATCGCCGTGCGGGCC
>DATJTR010000513.1:0-3104 GCA_035503215.1 Pirellulales bacterium | reverse complement strand
CCGCTCGCTTTTGCCCTGTGGGCAACGCTCGCTGGTTAGCAGTGTTGTTTCGCTCGGCCCCGACCCAGCCTCCGGCCGGGTGCCCCGTCGGGCCTCACGCCGCTCGCTTTTGCCACGACCAGCCTGCGGCTGGTGCCCGGCAACGCTCGCTGGTTTGTCGGTCGGCGAGCATGGGCGCTGAGCACTGAAAAAAGCGGGAATTTCAGCGATGGTGCGGCGGCGGCGAGGCCGCGTTGACGGCAGCAGTTGCCCCATTTAGCATGAATGTCTGATGGGCCGGCAAAGCAGCGAAACAGGCTCGCGGCGCGGCGATTCTTTGGCCGCCGCGGCCGAGTGAGCGTCGACGGAAGGTGATGATGAATTCCGACGGTGTGCGATTCACGTGGCTGTTGCGCTGGGCGCTGTTCGTGGCGCTGGTCTTGCCGCTCGACGTGCGGACGGCCCGTGCCGAAACGGCCGACGAGAAGGCGGGCGCGGAGCTCAAGATTCCGCCGCCGGAAGAAGTCTTTCTGAAGGCCAAAGACGGCCTGAGCCTGCACGCCATCTACTATCCCGGCGCGCCGCGGAAGGGGAAGAACCAGAAGGACAGCGTGCCCGTGATCCTGCTGCATGCCTACAACGGCGACTGCCACGATTTCGACGACCTGGCCGAGCTGTTGCAGAAGCAAGGGCATGCCGTGGTCACTCCCGATCTGCGCGGCCACGGCGAGAGCAAGGAAATGCTGCGGGACGGCCGCGAGGAAAAGCTGGAGACCTCGTCGCTGCGCACGGCCGACTTCGGCGACATGTGGACGTACGACCTGGAGGCGGTGAAGTCGTTTCTCATCGGCAAGAACAACGCCGGCGAATTGAATATCGACAAGCTGTGCGTCGTGGGGGCCGAGATGGGAGCGATCGTCGGGGCCAACTGGGCCAGCCTCGATTGGAGCTGGCCGGTGCTGAGCAACGGCAAGCAAGGGCAGGACGTGAAGGCCCTGGTGATGATTTCGCCGCAGTCAAACTTCAAAGGGGTCAAGCTCATCGACGCGGTCAGCAGCCCGGACGTCCGCAGCGAGCTGGCGGTGATGCTGATCGCGGGTCGCAAGAACAGCCGGTCGGCCGACGAAGTGAACAAGCTTTATAAGCACTTCATGAAGTACCACGTCGAGAAGACGAGCCCGGTGGTCGAACTGCTGTTGCCCGAGACGAAGCTGCAATCGACCAAGCTCCTGGGCGAGAAGAGCTTGGGAGTGGAGGCGGCGATTCTCAAATTCGTCGATGGGCTGGTCGCCAAGCCCTATCCTTGGGCCGAACGCCGCAGCGCGCTGGAATAACTCCGCCAGCCGATTGAAGGAAGCCGAAGCGCCGGCGAGGGCCCTTCGTCTTGCGTCCCTCGCTGGCGCTTCGGGTTCGTTTTCTTGTGCCACGCCGAGAGGTTTTCGGCCGATCGTCACGCGGCAATCCCGAGCGGGCTCATTCGCGCTCGGAGCGTCTCCCGCTTGATTCTAGCGCTCGGGCTTGGGAACCGGCGCCAAGATTGAATCGTCAGCGGCCGCTGCGTCGGTGGCGGGCAAGCGCGTGGCCGGCGGCGCGGCGACGACGTCGAGCTCGGGCATTTGCGGCGCGGCGGCCGACGGCACACCCACTGGCGCAATCGCGGGAGCGTCGGCCGGATCGAGCTCGCTCGGCGGAGCGGGCCGGCGCCGCGGCGGAATGACCAGTTGCACGCCGATCGGCAACAGGTCGGGACTGCTGAGCAGCGGCCGGTTGGCGGCAAAGATTTCGCCGTAGCGATCGGCGCTGCCCAAGTAGCGGGCGGCCAGTTTGGCCAGCGTGTCGCCGTCGGCCACCACATGCGTGCGTACCGGCGGCAAAGGTTCGACGACAGAACGACTCCCGCGATCGGCCAGTGGTTCGCCGGAGAGCGGGGCGACGGCCGGCGATTCGGCGGATGGCGATTCGAAAGCTGGGCCGTCGAGCGTGGGCCCTCGGTCGGCGATCTCGAACATCGCGCCCCCCGGATGGAAAGAGCGCGACGGGTGGGCCGGAAAGTCGTGGCCGCGGGCCTCCGACTCGGCCGCGGTCACGGCGGTCGGCAAGCGCGGGATTCTCTCTTCGAACGACTGCAGCACTTGCGCCCCCTCGCCCGCCGGCCGAGCGCTGGGCAGCTTGCGGGTCAGCAACTTGTGCGATTCGCCTTCGGCATGGAGCGGCGGCGCGGCACTGCGGTGGAACAACATGCCGCTGCCGACGGCCAAAAAACCCAGCAGGGCCAAAGCGCACTTTTTGCCGCGGGACAAGGTCACGAATCGGGTCTCGGCAGTGGGAGAAGGGCGCGGGGACAAGCGACCCCGCTCGTCTGGAGGCGGCCGGTGCCGGGGCGGACAAGCCCGGTGGGGTTTGGCAGGCGGCCGATGACGGCGCTTTTCCCTTATCGCCCAAAATGGTGGGACGAATGCAGCTCAAAGCGGGCCGCACGAGAGCGGATTGCCCGGCGGCCGATCGACAGACGGGGCTGGGCAAGCTTTGCCGGCGCGCTAGCGGAGCCGAACGGGCTGCGGGCCAACAGGCGAAGGGAAGAATTGAACCGCCGAGGACGCAGAGGATCGCGGAAACACGCGGAGAAATGGGCAAGGCCTCATGGGCATCCTGCTGGGAGCCGCAGTCGAGCAAGCTCGCGATGCGCCTCCGCGTCCTCGGCGGTGGAATACTCTTTTTCTTTTGCCTCTCGCCGCTGCGTTAGGGTCGAGCATGTCGCCGGCGGCGGATTCCGGCGACGAAGAGTCCCGCGGCGCCGATCGCCAGCATGACTGAGGCGGCCGGCTCGGGGGTGGGCACGAGAAGCATGGTGTTGGGGAGGTCGAGGCCGGTGATCAGGCTCGAGTTGATCAACGTGCCGTCGGTGGAGTATTCCGCGATTCCGCTGAATCCCGATAGGTAGATGTCATTGCCCGACACCGCGACGCCAAGAAAACCATTATTGGGGATGGTCGTCATGCTCACCGGCGCGCCGTCAAGCGTGTACGCGAAAAGGCCTGGGACCCCCGTGGGAGCCTCTTGGTTCTCGTTAGGAACGTAAATCACGCCGTTGGCAATCTCGAAATTCTCCTGGATCCATCCAAAGC
>DATJTR010000512.1:0-4123 GCA_035503215.1 Pirellulales bacterium | reverse complement strand
GTCGGCCGCCCGACCCGTGGCGATTAACTGCCGGGAAAAGATCAGTTCGACGCCGACGTCATTGGCAATCGCACTGATGTTGGCCGGCTCGGCGGAGAGGGAAATCGCTGGAATGGGTCGCATCCCCGGCGGCGGGGCGATGCAATCCAGCACCAGGTCATTCGCGTCGGTCGCAGAACCGCCGTTGCCAAAGGCCAGCAAAGTCCCGCCGCTGGCAATTCGCTCTTGCACCGCCAACACGGCCGCGGCCAGCGTCTCGGCCTGTGTGTCGGCGAAGGCCGACCGCAGCCGGGCGTCTTCGGCCTCTTTTTCGGCGATCGAGCGGGCGACGTCGGCCAGCGTGTCGGACGGGGCGTGCTCCGACGCTCCCAAGAACGGATACAAAAATGCCGAGGCTCCGACGTCGTCCTGGCGGGCCGTTTGCTCAAAGAAGACGTGCACCGTTTCCCACAGCGCGTGATACATCAGCTCGGTCAATTCCTGATGGACCAATGGATCCTCAGTCGCCGCCGGCAAGGGATCGTCCCCCAAACCGCCTGGCCACTCGCAAACGAGGCAGCCTCGCCGACGAAGTCCGGCCAGCGTGGCGCCGAACAGTGATGGGATATCCGGCGGACCAAAGCTGGTCACGATGTCTTCGGCCCGAGCCAGCACTTCCAGCATCCGCTGCGGATTGGCCGACAGGTCGAGCGCGGGCAAGGCCCGCTTGCCGACGATCACCGGATGAATGAACTCGACCGCAATATGGGCCGCGTCGGTCGCGTACGAGCCCCTGCCGACGGCCAGCAGCCGCCCGCCGCGGCCAAAGCGCTGAGCCATTTCCTGGCTCACGCGGGCCAGAGCCCGGCAATGCCTGGGAATGTAGTCAGCGAAAACTCGGTTCCGCTCTTCGATCTCAGCACGCACGAAGGCGGCAATGTCGCGGGCAGCCGGCATCGGTACGTTCTCGCGAATCAGCAGATCCTCGGGAGCGGGTCGCCGACGAGCATGTCGACGACACGCACTCCGCCATAGGCCGCCTTGGCCAACACGCAAGGCCGGCTGCCGGCCGTGACCATGCCCAACCGGCAAGCACGCTCGCCGCCGGGGATTGATCGCAACGTCGCCAGGGCCGAGTCGGCCTTTTCACCCGCCACAACCGCCACGAATTGCCCTTCGTTGGCCACCTGCAACGGATCGAGCCCAAGCAGTTCGCACGCCCCTCGCACCACGTCGTCGACCGGCACGGCCTCTTCGGCGATCGTCACCGTCACGCCGGCATCCCGGGCCAGTTCATTGAGCACCGTGGCCACGCCTCCCCGTGTGGCATCGCGCATCCACCGCAGATCGCTTCCCAGGCATTCAACCAAACCGGCAGTCAGACCGACCAGCGAGCGGGTGTCGGAGCGAATGTCGGCCTCGATCTCCAACTCGGCCCGGGCGAGCATGATCGCCATGCCATGATTGCCGATCGGTCCCGACAACAGCACCTGGTCGCCGGGTTGGACTCGGCGCGGGCCAAGATCGGCGCGAGGATCGACCTGCCCCAATCCGGTGGTGGAAATATACATTCCGTCGGCCCGGCCATGCTCGACTACCTTAGTATCACCGCAAACGATCGACACTCCCGCGCTGCGTGCCGCGGCGGCCATGGCCTCGACCTCGTGACGCAGAACCTCGGTCGGCAAACCGGCTTCGAGTATGAAGGCCGCGGAGAGCGCGATCGGCCGTGCGCCCGACACGGCTAAATCGTTCAAGGTTCCGTTCACCGCCAACTCGCCGATCGATCCGCCCGGAAAACGGAGCGGTTGGACGACAAAGCTGTCGGCGGTCATGGCCACCCGCCCCGTTGGACCGGCGAACACGGCCGCGTCGGAGAGCGGATCGAGCAGCGGATTGGCTAATAGCGGCTGGATCAATCCCTCGATCAGTCGCCGCGAGGCTTCCCCCCCTGCCCCGTGCGACATCGAGATTTGCTTGTCGTAGAACTCGATCTGGACCTCGCTGGCTGACATGCTCGTTCGCGCCTTTGCCGCCCCACGCGTGCGGCGGACCGTCAACCTTGCAAGATGGGGAGTTGCTGGGGCAGTTCCAGATGGGCGTATTTGAAATGGGCGGCACACGCTCCTTCGGGGGAAACCATCAGGGCACCGATCGGATGTTCCGGCGTGCACTGGTTGCCGAACAATTTACACTGATGGGGTTTCAGCACCCCTTTGAGCACTTCGCCACATTGCGCGGCCTTGGGGTCGGCGACCGCGATCCCGCGAATCGGCATTGTCTTTTCCGCGTCCCAGGCGGCGAAACTGTCGCGAATCCGCAGTGCCGAATGGGCAATGAAGCCGAGTCCGCGCCATTCGAAATGCGGTCGCACCTCGAACACTTCAGCCAGGGCCCGCAGTGCCGCCAGGTTTCCCTCCCAAGGCACGACGCGACCGTACTGGTTTTCGACCTTCGCCACGCCGGCCCGCAATTGACGCAGCACCATCACCAGCGATTGCAAAATATCTACCGGCTCGAACCCCGATACGGCGATCGGACAGCGATAATCCCGGGCGATGAACTCATAGGGGCGGCAGCCGATGACCGTCGACACGTGTCCCGGTCCCAAAAACCCCTCCAGCCGCATGTCGGGAGAATCGAGGATCGCTCGAATCGCTGGAATGATCGTCACATGGTTCGAGAACACGACGAAATTCTTTACCCCCAGCGCCCGGGCACGCAACAGCGTTAAGGCGGTCGAAGGAGCCGTCGTCTCGAATCCGATGGCGAAAAACACGACGCGACGATCGGGGTTTTTCAGGGCGATTTTCAAGGCATCGAGCGGCGAATAGACGATCCGCACGTCGGCCCCCCGCGCTTTGCTCTCCAGCGGACTTCCTTTCGACCCCGGCACGCGCATCATGTCGCCGAAGGCGGTGAAGATCACGTTCGGATCGCCGGCCAGCTCCAGGCCGTCGTCGATCCGTCCCATCGGCAGCACGCATACCGGACAGCCCGGCCCGTGAATCAGCTCGACGTTCGGTGGCAACAGTTCGTTCAGGCCGAAACGGAAGATGGCGTGCGTGTGGCCACCGCAGACTTCCATGATGCGGTAATGGCGCCGACAATCGGCAAGCGCGTGGATCTCGTGCAGAGCCTTGCGGATCATTTCGGGATCGCGAAACTCATCGACGTATTTCATCGCGAATCACTCGACTTCGACTCACTAACTCTCGGCCTGACCGTCGCGTTCGTAACCGCCAACCTCCTCAAGGGCCGACGAAGCCTCGCCCAGGAGAGCTAATACCGCGAGCTGCTCTTCGGCCTGCTGAGCACTGATCTTGCTCATTGCAAAGCCGACGTGAACCAACACCCACTCTCCGGGCGCCGGAGGGTCGTCGATCAAAAGGTCGGTGCTGACTTTTCGCCGCACGCCCATGATATCGACCATCGCCGCGTGTTCGCCATCGAGGAGCACGCTAATTTGAGCGGGAATCGCCAAGCACATGGTAAAGTCATGTCCCGAAGAGCTGCAGAATATGCCGTTCCGATATGCACCCCGGTGAAAAAAGCCGCTGGAGGCGCGATCGAAAGACGTGTACCCCGAATTATATCAAAGCCCACAGCAAAAGAATGCGAAGTGACGAACGTGCGATGAATTCCCGTGCACCTATCGAGCATGTAGCGCGCACCGCTACACATCCCCGGATGGCCCGTGTGGCGGCGATAGGATGCCGGTTGCATCCGCAGTTCGCGATTTAGTTCGGCAACCTTCGGATTTTCGCTCCCGCAAGTGAACGAAAAACGGCCAGAATGGCTTGGAAGCTTCCAACGTTTCGTCGGCGCTGAGTCAGCGGCGTTCCTCACGGTCGCGAAAGCTCTCTTCTCAATGTTGCGGAACTGGGTTTGGAAAGGTCGTTGACAAGCTCCGGGCAGGGTATAGACTGCGGGGAGAAGCAGCCTCCAAGTTGGTTTGATCGGAGGTTCCCGTGCATGAACTCTCGATCGCGCAGAGTTTAATCGAGCTCGCCTCTGAGGAGGCGCTCCGCGAGGGCGCAGACCGGGTAACGAAACTCTCTCTTCGCATCGGACAGCTTTCCGGTGTCGTGCGGGAAGCCCTGCAGTTCTCTTTCGAGCTCGCCGCGGAAGGAACAGCGTGCGA
>DATJTR010000511.1:0-2745 GCA_035503215.1 Pirellulales bacterium | reverse complement strand
GAAGCACGGCGGACTTTGCTGCTCACGGCCAACGCGGCACGCTCGTACTTCTCGGCCAAACGGGTTTTGTGCTCGGCCAAGTGGGCCGCTTCGGACTTTTTTGACATGGGGAGCAAAATCCTTTGGGGGGTTTCGAATGCGCGGCGGGCGCGGGCTATCGGGCCAAATTCCCACCCGGCAGACTGATTTTAGCGGCTATGTTACCACGTTGGAAGGTGGCAGTTTCCCTCAAAGGCGCCGTCTTAACCGGCCCTTTATTCCGACAATGTCAGCCCACGTAGACCGCCACCCCCCGCTGGCAAAACATGACCTATAGTTGTGCATCAACTTTGAACTGCGGCTCCTTGGGGACCACAACCAATGAAGACTTTGCTTGCGAATGTTCGTCGGCTGATCCGAGAAGAAGACGGACCCACGGCGGTCGAGTATGCGGTGATGCTGGCACTGATCGTGATCGTCTGCCTGACGGCCATCAAAACCGTCGGCTCGAACGCCAAGACGACGTTCTCGAACATCTCCAGCTCGCTCTCGAGCGGCAGCTGAGCGATGACTTCTGCGCAGCGCGGCAAGGGCAGGCCGCGGCTGACGCGAGCCGGAGCGTCAGGGCCAAAGCCAATTCGCTCCATCACTTGTCTCGCTTTACTCGGGTGAATGGCTCGCAGCCCACGTTGTGAAGGGGTGCTTCCCCGCGCGCCGCGTCGTCGGCCGATCGCGCATGGGAACCCCGGTTTTCACCGGCCGGGTTCTGAGATTCGCTCATCCGCACTGGCGGCAGGACCGATAGAGCTTTCGAGAGGGAGCCGCGTTCGACCGCGGCGATAGCACCGCCACCGCGGCCCTCGGCTCACATCCTTTCTGCCTGCTCCGCTCTCCATCGCTTCGCCACGCCTCAAGTCTCTCGCCTGCGAATAGGAATTTCCATGGCTGGAATTGTTTCCCGCGCTGCGACGCTGCGCGCAGCGGGTTTGTTGCATGGGCCAAAGCGTTCGATCGGCTGCACGTTGATCGGTCTTTTGCTGCTGCTAGGCGGGTGCGCCACGATCAAAGAGTCGGACACCGCCCGTACCGGCATCGAACAGTTGCTGATTTCGACCGCGGTTGACCGGGCGCTCGACAAGATCGATTTCGCTCCGGTGCGCGGCACGAAAGTTTGCCTGGATGAAAAACATCTCGATTGCGTCGACAAGGAATACGTGCTGGTGGCCCTGCACCATCGCTTGCTGGCCCAGGGCTGCACGTTGTGCGAGAAGGCGGAAGACGCCGATGTGCTGATGGAGATTTCGAGCGGCGGCGTGGGCACCGACCGCCAGGACCTGTTCGTCGGCGTGCCCGAGATTCCGCTGGCTCCCCCCTCCCCGATCGCCATTCCCAAGCTTTCGCTGTTCAATCGCTCCAAGGCAATGGGGACCGCGAAACTGCTGGTCGTGGCCTACGACAACAAGTCGAAACGGCCGGTGATGAATTCCGGCTATGCCCTGGCCCGCTCGGACTTCAAGAACGTTTCGATCCTGGCCGCTGGCGGCATCCAAAGCGGATCGGTCGAACGTGAGCTGGTGGCGGCCACGGGTGAACGCAGTTCGACGCTGGAAACGCCCAAGGCGTTCGCCTCCCGCGATACGGCCACCACCGTGAAGTAGCGCGGGCGAGCCAGCGCGTCGGCATTCGTGCCGCATACTTCCGCCCTGGGCCGCCGGGTCGTATTATCACGCGCATGGCGCAGCTCATTGCCATTTTCACGCGCGGACTGGTGGCGATCGGCTGCTTGATCGCCGCGCGGGCCGCGCTGGCGGGGGGCGGCCCGGAGAATGTCTTTCTGGTGGTCAACGCGGCCAGTTGGGCCTCGCAGACGATCGCCAACCACTACATCGCCGGGCGCAAGATTCCGCCGGACAACGTCTGCTATTTGGATTGGGAGGGGGGCTTCGAATCGGCCGACTTCCCCACGTTTCGCCGCGAGATTCTGCTTCCCGTGCTGGGAAAGATTCAGCAGCGCGGTCTGGAAAGCCAGATCGACTACGTCGTCTATTCGAGCGATTTTCCGACGGCCATCATCCCTGGCCCCGATCTGGCCGGCGTGCAGTTGCCCAGTCAGTTGGCGCCCACCGCGTCGCTGAACTCGGCGACCTTTTTATGGCAGCACGTGCTGGGCAAAAGTCCCGAATGGGTGCGCCTGGGTAACAATCATTACGCGCGGATCGATCTCCGGGGCGCGCTCGATCGGCCGCCTCACGGCTTCCGCTCTTGGTATGGCTGGGGGCCAAAGCACGAATTGCTGGAAGCCGGGGGCGAGCGTTATTACCTGTCGACGGTCTTGGCCGTCACCAGCGGGCGAGGGAACTCGGTCGACGAAGCTCTGGCCGCGCTGGACCGCAGCGCCAAGGCCGACGGCACGCATCCCGCCGGCACGATTTACTACATGCAGAACGACGACGTGCGGTCGAAGATGCGCGACACCCATTTTGCCGCCGCCGTGGCCGCACTCAAGAAAATGGGGGTGCAGGCGGTCGTGCAGCAGGGAACCGTGCCCGAGCGCCGGCCCGACGTGCAAGGGCTGATGACGGGGACGCGGGAAATCGACTGGCGGAAGACCCGCAGCACGATTCGCGCCGGCGCACTTTGCGAACACTTCACCAGCTTCGCCGGCGTATTGAGCGAAGGCGCGAGCCAAACTCCGCTGAGCGAGTTCTTGCGCTATGGAGCGGCCGGCGCTACCGGGACCGTGGCCGAGCCGTATTCCATTTGGCA
>DATJTR010000510.1:0-9307 GCA_035503215.1 Pirellulales bacterium | reverse complement strand
GACGTTTTTCGCAGCGATGCCGCCGGCGGAACCACCGTCACGCGCAGCGAGCTGGCCTGGCCCGGCGCCGATCAGGTGGTCTTGGTCGACACCCCCGGCCTGGCCGAAGTGAAAGGCATCGATCGCGAAATCCCGGCCCGGCAGGCCGCCCGCGACGCCGATCTGGTGCTGTTCGTCGTCGATGGGCCTTTGAAGCACTTCGAATACAACCTGCTGCGCGAATTGGTGGCGATGGAGAAACGGGTCATCGTTTGCCTGAACAAGGAAGATTGGTACACCGATGCCGATCGTCAGCGGCTCGTCGAGCAGTTGCACGAACAAGCCCGCGCGATGATTCCGGCAGACGACGTGCTGTCGGTTCGAGCTCAGCCGGTTTCCCGCACGCGCGTCCGCGTCTTGCCCGACGGCCGCGAGGTCGAAGAAATCGTGACCGAAGAGAGCGATATTTCGGCGCTCGCCGAGCGAATGTTGGCCACGGTGTCGCGCGACGGCGAAGACCTGCTGGCTGCGAATCTGCTGCTGCGGGCGCGTGGCTTGGCGGCCGATGCGCGCGGACGGATCGCCTCGACGCTCGATCGGCAAGCTGACGAAGTCGTGCAGCGGGCCATGTGGCAGGCCGCGGCCGCGGCCGCGCTCAGCCCCCTGCCCGTGCTCGACGTCGCCGCCGGTCTGGCCGTGACGACGGGCATGGTCGTGTCGCTGGCCCGGGTTTATCGCCAATCGATCGATCTGGACACCGTGAGCCGGCTCGTTGCCGAGCTGGGTAAAAACCTGGTGGCGATCTTGGGCACCAGTGCCGCGGCACCGGCCGTCAGCACGGCCGTTGCGTCCGTTCTCAAGACGGCACCCGGCGTCGGCACGCTGGCGGGCGGCGCGCTGCAAGGACTGGTCCAGGCACTGGTCACCCGCTGGATCGGGAAAGTTTTCATGGTTTATTTCCGCGGCGAGATGCACGAACCCGCGATCGGCTGGACGGCGCTCGCCCGCGAGCAATGGAACGAAGTCACGCGGCCCCGCGAGCTGGCCCAACTGGTGAAAACCGGCCTGGCACGGTTGGGAGGACGAGGCAAATGAGCAGCTCCCAAACGCCCGCTGCGTCGTCGCTCGGCGCCGATCTCAATTATGCGGCTGCTCTGTCGAGCGTGCACCACGCCATCGATCAATTCGATGGTTGCACGGCCGAAGAAAAGGAAATGCTGCATCGTGAGCTGCGCGAACTGGAGGCGATGGCCACCAAGCTGCAATCGGGCCGGGTCGAAATCGTGCTATTTGGCGAAATCGACACCGGCAAGTCCGCGCTCATTAACGCACTCGTAGGACAGTCGATCGCCCAGGTCGATGTACGCGGCGGCTGGACCCGCGACGTGTGGCACGTTCCTTGGCAAGGCTCGGGATATTGCCTGCCAGGTCTCGAAGGCTCGCAAGTCGTGGTGATCGATACGCCCGGCATCAACGAAGTCGAAGGAGCGGCCCGCGGCGAGATGGCCCGCGACGCCGCCGCTCGAGCCGACTTGATCTTGTTCGTCACCGATTCCGATCTAAATCAGCTCGAATACTCGGCGCTGGTCGAGCTGGCCGCCAGCCACAAGCCAATTCTGCTCGTGTTCAACAAGACCGACAACTACACCCCCGAGGCGCGGCGCACGCTACTGGAAACGTTTGCCAGCCGGCTGCACGGCATCGTTGCGCCCGAAGACATCATCGAAGCCACTGCCGATCCCCTGCCGCGCGAATACGTGATCGAAGGGTCCGATGGCCGCGAGCGCAGCGAATACCGTCGGCCGGCTCCCAACGTCCAGCGCCTCAAGGAGCGGATCCTGGAAATCCTTGACCGCGAGGGAAAGGCGATCGTGGCCCTCAACGGGGCGCTCTATGCCGCCGACAAAAGTGATCGTATCGCGACGATCAAGATGCAGATGCGCGACGAGCGGGCGACCGCCACCATTTGGAGTTACGCCGCCATGAAGGCCGTGGGCGTGGCCGTCACGCCGGTGCCCGCCCTCGACGTGCTGGGGGGCAGCGCCGTTGACGTGACCATGGTCGTCAACCTGGCCCACGTCTACGGCATTCCACTCACCTGGGTCAATGCCCGGCAATTGATCGAGTCGATCGTCAAGGCGGCCGGTTGGGTGATGGTGATGGAAGCCGCTACGCACCTGGCAGCAAACGTCTTCGTGGGGCTGACCCTCGGCAGCGGAAAAATTCTTACGGCGCTGCCGCAAGGGGCCGCGGCGGGTTACGGCTCGTTCATCGTCGGCCAGGCGGCCAAGTTCTATTTCGAGCACGGCGCGTCTTGGGGAGGCGAGGCACCCAAGACCGTCGTCACGCGCATCCTGGCCGCGACCGACAAGCAATCGGTCTTGGAGCGCCTGCGTGACGAAATCCGCCGCAAACTGGCCGGAAACCGCCACAGTGGGCAAAAGGCCTGAGGGGTGGGGGGCGCCGCGGGCCGGCGCTGACTCCGCCGCAAGGCACGCCTTGCCACGGCTCAATGCTCGTCGAGCTGCGCGTGGTACAGCCGGGCGTAAACGCCCCCTTGGGCCAACAGATCGGCGTGTTTGCCGATCTCGACGATCTCGCCCCGCTCCATCACTACCAGCCGATCGGCCTTTTCGATGGTCGTCAGCCGGTGCGCGATCGCAATCGTCGTTCGGCCCCGCACCAGGTTATCGAGAGCGAGTTGAATTTCGCGCTCGGTCGTCGTATCGACGCTCGAAGTGGCCTCGTCCAGAATCAGGATCCGCGGATCGATGAGCAGCGCCCGGGCGATCGAGATTCGCTGGCGTTCGCCCCCCGAGAGGAATTGTCCACGCTCCCCGACCAGCGAGTTGTATCCCAACGGCAGGCGGAGAATGAAGTCGTGTGCCCGCGCGGCCCGGGCGGCGGCGATGATCTGATCGGGGGTCGCGTTGGGGCGGCCGTAGGCGATGTTTTCGGCCACCGTGCCGAAGAACAAAAACGGCTCCTGCAACACCAGCCCAATTTGCCGGCGGTAGTCCGACACGGAGAACTGCCGGATGTCGATGCCGTCGACGAGGATCGCCCCCTCGCTGACGTCGTAAAACCGGCAAACCAGGTTCACCAGAGTCGTCTTGCCTGATCCGCTGGCTCCGACCAGGCCGATCATTTCGCCCGACTCGATTTTCAAATTGAAATTGTTGATGATCGGCCGCGTGCCGTAGCGAAAACCGACGTCGCGCAGCTCGACGTCACCCCGCAAATGCTCGATGTGAATTGGCGCGGCCGGTTCCGCGACACTTGGCAGGCGGTCAAGGATTTCGAACAGCCGGTGAGCGCTGCTGGCCGCTCGTTCGGTGGCCGAAACCATCCGGCTCATTGACTCCAGGCGAACGTAAAACCGGCTGACAAACGTCAAAAAAGCGAACAGCGTTCCCATGTCGATGCGGAAGTTGAAGATCTGATAGGCCCCGCAGGCCCAGACGACCAGCAGTCCGAACTGCGTTAGCATGGCCACCATCGGCCAGAAAAAAGTCCAAACGACGTTCACCCGATCGTTGGCTTCGATGACCAACTCGTTGGCTCGCCGGAAGCGGTCGATTTCGCGCTGTTCCTGGGCAAATGCCTTCACGACCCGCATGCCGGGAATCGTGTCGGCCAGCACGCTCGTCATGTGCGACCAGGCTCGGCCTCCGCGGCGAAAGCCGTGCTGCAATTGCGTCCGTGCCCGGTAGACGATCCAAGCGATCACCGGAAAAGGACAGATCGCCGCCAGGGCCAGCATGGGATCCATCTGCAAGAGGACGATCGTCGTGCCCACGATCATCAGCACGTCGGTGGCAAAATCGACCAGGTTGTCCGAAAGATAGGAGCACAACCGCTCGGTGTCGGTTGACAACCGGGCGATCAGATCTCCGGTGCGCCGGCCGCCAAAGAATTCCAGCGACAGTTGATTCAGATGGGCATAGGTCGCGTTCCGCAAATCGGCGCTGATCCGCTCGCTCACGTAAGCCATCACGACGCCTTGCGCCCAGCCCAGCGCCCAGGCCAGAATCGCCGCGCCGGCAAATGCCGCCAGGTACCAGCGGATGTTCCAGAAGTGATCGCTTTGACTGGACTGCAGGGCAGCCAGGGCTTCCTGCCGCTTCGTCTCGGCCTGGTCCGAGTCGGCGGCAAACTTCGCGGCTTGCTCGGGCGAAGGGTTGGCCAGCTCGCGCGCCGCGAGCGCCGCAAGTTCGTGCTCGAACTGGGCGTCGATCTCCTGCCGCTGGCGGTCGTAGGGATCGAGAAAGTTATTGACCAGCGGCTTGGTCAAATAGGGTGGAATGAGCGCGACTGCCGTCGTCGCCAGCGTCAGCACGAAGCCGAGCAGCACCAGTCCGAGTCGCGCTCGGGCAAACGGCAACAGCCGCAGCAGCGCCCGCACGCTGGCCTGCGCCTTCCGCGGCGCGCGGGCATGCTGTGGGCGTTCTGCCTCATCATCGTCGGCCGGCGCCGCTTCGCCACGGCGGAAGGCCGCAAACCGCTCGACCAGACGATGGGCATCGGCGGTCCGTGCGGCAGTATAGTGCCAGTCGGCCAGCAGCCGACCCTCGGTTCCGTCGGCTTCCAAGACCCCCAAACCGGCCCGGTCGCGAGCACGCAAGGTGACAATGTCTGCCAGCGGCCAGGCCTGCGTTCGCGAGTCGGCTTGCTGTCCAACGGCCGGCTCTACGCTCAACAGCCGCCGGTCGGTCAAGACGATCAGGCCGTCGGCATAGTCGAAGCGATCATTCAGATCGGGGGCAAACGAACTCAGAATGGTTTCGCCCGATTCCAGTTCGCCGTCGATTTTTCGCCAGGCTTGTTGGAGCATCAGAAAATGGGGCTGCCTGGCAAAAGAGACTCGTAAACCACTGGTCCGCCATGGCCTGCGGCGTCAGGCCGAGAGGCGCCCCCCGGAACGCCGCCAAGTGGAAAAGTGCCGATTGTAGGAGCCTGCCGGGCTGCCTGCCACTATCGGCTGGTCCGCCGCCCCACCCACACGGCTCGCGAGCGGCCAAGGAACTTTTCTGGCTTTGGCGTAGGATGGGCCATTAGTATAATTAATGTCAAGTCTCGGTTAGGGTTTCGTCTGCCGGCCTGGCCATTTCCGCGGCCCTAGATCGCTGCGAACCCGCCAAGGGGCGACGTTGCCCGGCCATTCCACGCGGCTCTCGCGGCGCGACCCGACTTGCGACGCTCGATTGGTTTGCCTACCGTCTCGCTCAGTTATCGCCTTCCCCGATCTTATCCGCCGCGCCGAGCCCAGAATAGCGCACCACGAGCGTTAGGGATCGGCTCCCCCAAAGAATCGAAACGCGTGGCATGAAAATCCGCAAAACCTTGGCGCTGCACGGCCCCAATGTGTGGGGTTCTTGTCCCATTCTGGAGGTTTGGGTCGACACCGAACAGCGTCCCCTAGCACACGCCGAATTGGCTCAGACTGCCCAGCACGCGGTTGCCTTGTCGCAGCCCTATTTCACGACCGCCGACTTCGAAGTCGAAGTCCCGGCTACTTCCAGCGCCGCGGAATTGACGCTGGCTCGCTGGCTGGAATCGTCGGTGCGCAAGCTGCAAGGATTGTGCGGCATCGAATTGCCTGCTGGTCACCTGGTGGCGACGGCCGAAGCCGGCGTGTGCCGCGTGGCGATTCGCTTCGAAGACGAGGGATTGATTCGCCCGGCGCTCAAGATCGCGCATGCTCTCTTGGCGGCGGCCTTGGACCGCGAGGCCTACGACTTCGAAACGGCGCTGCGCGAATTGCAGCGCTGGGCCAACCGCCTGTGTCTCGGCCCCAGCACTCGGGCTATCGTCGAGGCGGCCCGCAGTCGCGGCATTCCGGTACGGCGACTGAATGTACAGAGCCTGGTCCAATTCGGGCACGGCTCGCAGCAACGACGGATCTGCACCGCCGAGACCGACGGCACCGGCGTCATCGCCGAATCGATTGCCCAGGACAAAGAATTGACCAAGTCGCTTCTGCGGCGTGTCGGCGTGCCCGTGCCTGCCGGCCGTCCCGTGACCAGTGCCGCCGATGCGTGGGAGGCCGCGGTCGAGGTGGGTGTGCCTGTGGTCGTCAAGCCGCGCGATGCCAACCATGGCCGCGGGGTGGGCATCAAGCTGAGCACCCGCGAAGCGATCATGAACGCCTACGATCTGGCCGCGGCCGAAGCCGAGGAAGGCGTGATCGTCGAACAATACGTGGCCGGCATTGAGCATCGTCTGCTGGTGGTCGGCAATCGAGTCGTCGCGGTCTCCCGTGGCGAGCCGGAAACGGTGACCGGCGATGGCCGGCACACGATCCGGCAGTTAGTCGACTTGGCCAACCTCGATCCGCGCCGCGGCGACGAATTCGCCCGGCCGATGTGCAAGATCGAGCTCGACGGGCTGGCCCTTTCGCTCTTGGAGCAACAAGAGTATCAACCCGATTCGATTCCCGCGGCCGGCGCCCGGGTGATCATCCATCACAACGGCGAACACACGACCGACGTCACCGATCAGCTCCATCCCGATGTCGCCGAATTGGCGGTGCTCGCCACCCGAGTAGTGGGGCTCGACGTAGCCGGCATCGACCTGGTATCGCAGGATATCGGCCGGCCGCTGGAGTCGCAGCGGGGCATGTTCATCGAAGTGAATGCCGGGCCGGGGCTGCAAATGCACGCCCAGCCGCAAATCGGCCGGCCGCGACCGGTCGGCGCCGCGATCATCGAGACCTTGTTTCCCGAAGGACAAACCGGCCGCATCCCGCTCGTGGGCGTGGCCGAAGCCGCTGATGCGGCCCAGTGCGCCTTGGCCACCGCTCACTTGCTCGGTCATTCCGCTTGGAACATTGGACTGGTGTCCAGCGCTGGCACGAATGTGGGCGGCCGGTTCCTGGGATCGCATCCCGGCCGGCCAGGCGCCGCCGATCTGCTGCTCAATCCCTTCGTCGAAGCCGCAGTGCTCGAAGTTTCGCCCGCCAGTGTTTACACAGAGGGTCTGGCCTTCGACGATTGCGACGTCGCCCTGATGCCTTCCAGCGGCAGCGATGCGCCCGACACGGCCGATGAAACCGACACCTGGCGGCGGATTCTGGTCGAGAGCGTTTCGCCACTGGGAACCGCGATTTTCCACGCGGCCGATCCGCGCGCTCGCCGGCTGGCCGCGTGCTGCCGCGGCGAAGTGCTGTTTTGCCATGCCTCGGCCGACGATCCGCAACTGCTCGCCGAGCAGGCGGCGGGCAGAAAGGTGGCTTACTATCGTGACGGGGCAATTTGGGTTGCCACTCGGGACCGCCAGGTCGCGATCGTCACCTTGCCCGCTGCCGCCGAGAAGCCGACGATGCTGGAGATCCTGGCTGCCGCCGCGGCCTGGTGTGCCGGCGCCGCGGTGGAACAGCTCACCGAAGCTTGGCCAACCCTGGCGATGGCCCTGATCAACGGCCTCTCTCCGCGGACCACACCAGCTACGGGTCCACTCGCCTCCGACGGCCTCCCCTCGACCGATCTGGCCGATCCCTTCCATCCCGACCAGCCGCGCGCGGCGTAGATTGCGCTTTTCAGAAGCTCGGCATCACTGCCGGAACTCTTTCGGCAAAAGATTGTTGATGGTTTCGCGCAGGGCCGCAAACTCGTTCGAATTCTCGAAGCAATTGTGATCGAAAACGGCCGAGATCTTGCGGTTCTGCGACCCGATCGTGACCTCCACGCTGGTGCCGTCTTTGACGTGCACCGCCGGTGGCGAGCCCACGGTGTGATTCAGAATCACCGTCCGGGCGGCTTGGTAAACGGCGGCCATCTTTTCATCCGGCAGTTTCCCGTGGAAGGCGGGCTCGTTCAGATCTCGGCTTCCGTCGCCTTTGTACTTGGGCCGCACTGCCGAGATGATGCCCGGATGGATCCCGGCCGTGTGGACCCAAACGTGATAAAAGTCGCGGTCCGGTCGCTCGGTGGTGCCGTAATAACGGACCGACAACATCCAATCTGCCGGCGCAGTGGCTGGAAGCTGTTGGGCGTGCGCCGATCCGGCAAAACCAATGGTTCCGGCGACCAGCAAAGCCCAACACGCGAGCAAGGTTTTCATGGCGACTCCTCATTCTCCTCGCCAGCCGCCGCGCGGCGTAAATCGGCCGCCCCGCTCTTCAGTGCTTCATGAACTTGAAGTCTTTCGGCAAAAGACCGTTGAGCGTTTCGCGCAACGCTACGAACTCCTTCGACTCCGCGAAGCCGCTGTGGTCAAAAACCGCAGAGATTCTGCGGTTGTGCGAGGCGATCGTGATCTCTGCGGTCGTGCCGTCTTCGACGTGTACGGCCGGAGGCGATCCCAGCGTGTGATTGAGAATCACGCTGCGGGCCGCCTGATAAACGGCGGCCATCTTTTCATGCGGCAGTTTACCGTGGAAGGACGGCTCGTCCGACTCTCGGCTGCCATCGTCGTTGTACTTGGGCCACACCGCCGTGATGCTCCCCGGGGCAATCCCGTTTGTGCTGACCCGGACGAAATAATAGTCCTGGTCCGCCGATTCGGTCGTGCCGTGATAGCGCAGCAACAAACTCCAATCCGTTGGCGCGGCCGCCGGAAGCTGTTGGGCTCTCGCGGGGTTGGCCGAAGCAAGATTCCCAAGAGTCAGTGCAGTGCAGAACGCGACCAGGGTTTTCATGGCGATTCGTGGTTCGTCACGCCGTTGTACCCTTCCGCAGGCGACAGTGGCCTTCCCGCAAGCTGGCTAACCAGCAAAAACAGCGCGAAAATCGTGGCAGCGCAGCGACGCATGGATCCTCGCTATTGCGCAGAGGTGATGAACCGGTCGTCGGCTTATTAGACGCCAGAGACAAAACGTTAGTTCCCAGCGGAATCGGCGGCTCCGGCGAGAGCCGCCTCGATTTCCTCGCGAACTTCGGCGTCCGTTTCCTCGGTCTGCCGCGCCGCGAGCGCTTCGCGTGCGGCTGGCGTTGCCAGACGCCCGAGCGCCCAAGCCGCGGCGCCGCGTACCAAGCGTTCGGCATCGGCGAGTCCGATGCTAAGCGGCCCGACGGCTGCCGGATCGCCCTGGTTGCCCAGCACGATCGCCGCATTGCGCAAAAGTCCACGACGCTTGGCACGCAATAGCGGGCTGCCGCGAAACCGGCGGCGAAACTCCTCCTCGCTCCAGGAAAACATCTCGGCCAGTTCGAGCGGGTTACGGCGATCGAGCGGGGAAAAAGCCGGCTCCGCACTTTCAGGCGCTTTGCGGTTCCAGGGGCAAACGTCTTGGCAAATGTCGCAGCCAAACAGCCAATCGCCCAGGCCGCTACGCAGCTCCTGCGGAATCGGCGCGCGCAGTTCGATCGTCAGATAGCTGAGGCATTTC
>DATJTR010000509.1:0-2141 GCA_035503215.1 Pirellulales bacterium | reverse complement strand
TTTGCGCGAGCGGATCGAATTTGTGATCGTGGCAGCGGCAGCAGTTCAGTGTCAGCCCGAGCCAAACCGTGCCCATCGTCTCACTCATGTCCATCACATAATCGACGCGGTTTTCCTCGGCGATGCGGCCCCCCTCGCCATTGATCATGTGGTTGCGGCAAAAGCCGGTGGCCAGCCGCTGCTCGAACGTGGCCTCGGGCAACAGATCGCCGGCCAGTTGCCAGATGGTGAACTGGTCGAACGGCAGGTTCTGGTTGAACGCATCGACGACCCAATCGCGCCAGGGCCACATCGTTCGCTCGCCGTCCCCTTGATAGCCGTTCGAGTCGGCATAGCGGGCCGCGTCGAGCCAGTCCCAGGCCATCCGCTCGCCATAGGCGGGCGAAGCCAGCAGCCGATCGACCAGGCGTTCGTATGCGGCCGAGTCGGTGTCGGCGTCTGCGTCCTCAATAAAAGCGTCGACTTCTTCGGGCGTCGGCGGCAGGCCGGTGAGATCGAGCGTCACGCGGCGGATCAGGGTTTGCCGGTCGGCTTCGGGGGCGAGGTTCATGCCGTGCTGTTTGAGCCCGGCCGCCACGTAGGCATCGAGCGGGTGCGTCTCGCCCGGCGGCACGGTTTCACCTGCTGGCAGCGCGGGCTTTACCAGCGGACGAAACGCCCAGTGCTCGCCCCAGCCGGCACCTTCGTTGATCCAGCGGCGCAAGAGTTCGATTTGTTCAGCCGAAAGGGTGCGGTTCGATTTCGGCGGCGGCATCCGCTCGTCGGCATCGCTCGTGGTGATGCGGCGGATGAGCTCGCTTTCGTCCGGCTTGCCGGCTTCGACGACCTTCATCGCGCCGGCCTGAGTGTCGAGCCGCAGCTCGGCCTCGCGGTGTTTTTCGTCCGGCCCGTGACAGAAAAAGCATTTGTCCGAGAGGATCGGGCGGATGTCGCGGCTGAAGTCGATCGGCGTGGCCCGCGGCGTTTCTGCGAGAGCCGGCCTGAGAGCCAAAATCCCCCACGCGGCCAGGAGCGGCACCCACCGGGCGAGCGACAGTTTGCACCGCAGCAAGTGCATCGCGGACTTCCAACGGGGCGTTTGGTGTGAGCCAGGGTCGGTGCGGTTACGGGGCAGGAATCGAGCAGTGGCGGGACTGTCAATTATTTTAGCAGCCCGATCCCCCCTCGATCCAGCAGACGGCGGGCTGGTGGCGTACATCGGCTGCTTTGCCGGCTTTCGGCCGCATGTCCGGCTGGGAAGCTCACGTCGACGGCTCGGGCTTGCCGGCGAAGACGAAGAGGTAGCCACACGCTTGACAGCGGATTCCCGTGATCTTCATCGGCAGAAACCGTCCGGCCTGGCAGAAGGCGACGAACGGGGTCGCCACCAGCTTGCCCTCGGCGAACTCAGTGCCGCCACACATGGGACACTGAGGCTGCGATTTGCGTTTCGGGGGATCCATTGCTCCATTCTACGCGTTGGGCGGTGTTGGCCATAAGAAAGCGGCCGGCGGTCGCCGGTGTCGGGGCACCGTCGCTCGATCTTCGGGCCTTCCGGCTGGAGACGATTTGTGTGATGGGGGCGCACGGCGACACGTACTCCGCCAACCTACGGGCAACCTCGAAAGATGATACGATGAGTGTTGAGGCGGGGCGAAGGTCGCCGTTCGCCGGAGACGGACTGGGCCCACCCATGAGACCGATCAATTCGCGTCGCGTAATCGTCGCCTGTTGCCTTGTGTCTTGGTGGTCCGGAGCCGCTGCCTCGGAGCCAGTCGACGTTCGGTGTCCTGCGATCCAGCAAGAAAGGGCGACGGGATATGACGACGACCCGCCGCGGATTTCGCTGGTGGTAGTGGGCAACGTGCAGCCAGAGCTGAAAGATGGCAAGCCGACGAGTCGATACCTCGTCGACGTGGAGAATGTCCTCTATGGTTTTACTCGAGAGAAGCGGCTGCAGGTCGTATCAGAGTACCGGCGCACGGCTGGTCGGCACGTGCTGGCGCTGGGGGCCATCGTTCTCGACGGCAACGACGATGACCCCCGGCTGAGCATCGCTTATGCGCTGCCGGCCGACGAAGTTTGGTCGCAGCGCGCGTTGGCTCGTGCGCGTCTTGATACGAACGTACTGTCGGCCGCGCAGGTACTCGTGGGCCGTGCTC
>DATJTR010000508.1:0-3746 GCA_035503215.1 Pirellulales bacterium | reverse complement strand
GCGGTTTTGGGCCGGGTTGCCCGCACCCTTGCCGGCTTCGGCGGCGGCGAGGTTGCGGCCTCCCATGGTGCCGCCCGACGAGCCGCTTGGATTGCCACCTGCTGGGTTAGCCCCCGGCGCATTATTGGCAGGAGAGGCGTTGTTGGCGGCGGTGCCGCCCGCCTGGGGGTTGGCGTTTTCGTTCGGGTTGTTTTGTCCGGCGGGGTTCTGCTGCGAGGTCCAGGCCCAGTAGCCGGCTCCGCCAAGCAGCGACGACATCAGAAACAACAGGGCGTATCGCATGGCTGAATCTCCGGAAGAAATGTCCCGCTGCACGGCTTGATAAGCCGCCGGCGGGGTCGGTGACTTTTTCTCTCCCTCGGGCGCAGCAAAGGCTGGCCTGGGCGACTAACATATCTCTGGAGGAGGGGGTGGAATGCCGTCTTGGCCTTCCAGGGTCTCCGCGCATTGGACCAAGAATTGCGAAAACCGTGCCGGCGCACGTTTAGTCTGGCGGAGGATGCTGTATGCGATTTTTCGTTTCCCGGCCGAAGAAGTGCCGCGCATTTGGGATTCTGGGGGGTTTGGCTGTCGCGGTCCTCGCCACAGGCTGGTCGCTCGTCGGCCAGTGCGCCGACTCGCCAGCAGCCAAGGGAGCTGCGGATGCGGCGGCCGATCCGGTGCCGGGGCTGATCAAATCGATGGCGACCGGCACGACCGAGGCGCGGCAAGACGCGATCGACGACCTCGCCGATTTGGGCCCCAAGGCCAAAGCCGCCGTGCCGCAATTGACCGAAGCCCTCAAGGCCAAGGAGGCGGGCATTCGTTGGCGCGCGGCGCGGGCCCTGGCGGCGATTGGGCCGGACGCGTCCGACGCGGCGCCGGCCTTGGCCGCGGCACTGGGGGACAAGGAGCATCACGTCCGCAGCCATGCCGCCTATGCCTTGGGAGCACTCGGCCCGGGCGGTGCCCCATATACGAAGCAGCTTGTGGCGCTGATCACCGATCCCGACATGCACGTGCGGCGGGCGGTCGTGCGGGCGATCGGCAAGATTCATTCCGACCCGGAGATCGTGGTGCCGGCGATGGTGCAGGCCCTGAGCACCGCCGATCCGTCGGATGCGCTGGCCGCAATTCGTTCGCTGGCGATGTATGGCGAAAAAGCGGCTCCGGCGGCGATCAAAGTGCTGAAGGAAGCGCCGCCGAAATCGAAAGCCCGCTATTGGGCCTGCGTGTTGTTAGCCGAATTGGGGCCGAAGGCCGAACCGGGTATCGACCCACTGAAGGCGGCCTTGAGCGATGAAGACCCAGGCACGCGGATGCAGGCGGCGCTGGCGCTGGGACAGATCGGGCCGGCCGCCAAGAGTGCGGTGCCGGCGCTCGTCCACGTGTTGGATGACGACGCGCTGACCGGCGTCCGCTATACCGCGGCTTACGCCCTCGGCCAGATTGGCGACAAGGAGGCCGTGGCCTCGCTGAAAAAAGCTTCGGTAGGCAAAGACACGCTGCTCTCGACGCTGTCGATTTGGGCCATCGCCAAGCTCGAACCCGAGAACGAGCAGGCGGTCGGCAAGGCGATCGACGCGATCGTGTCGGCGATGGAAGACAAGCGGCCCGAGGTGCGGCAAGCGGCGGCCCAGGCACTGTGGGACTTGAAAGCCCCGCACGAAAAAGTAGGGCCGGCCTTGGCGGCGGCCCTGAACGACGAAAACCCGGAAGTCGTGGCGAACGTGCTCGACAGCCTGGCCTCGCTGGGCGAAAAGATCGCGCCGCGGGTTTCGACCGCGCTCGAAGATCCGAAGCGGCAAGCCAGGGCGCTCGCGCTCGTGGAGCGGATGGGGCCGCAGGCCCGGCAGTGCGTGCCGGTGCTGGTGAAACTGCTCGGCCAGGTGGGGGATGAGAACCCGGCCAATAACGAAAAGAAAGAGCAGATCCTGACGGCCTTGGGCGCCGTTGGCCCCGACGCCGCCCCGGCCGTGGCGGCGATCGCACCGGCGCTAGCCAGCAACGACCCGCAAGTCGTCGGCGCGGCCTGCTTCGCGCTTTCGCGGATTGGCCCGCCGGCGGCCAGCACGCTGCCGGCCATCACGAAGCAACTGGCCAGCGAATCGATTTACGCTCGGGTGGCGGCGGCCAGCGCAGTGGTGGCCATCGAGGCCGACAAGGCGCGGGCAGCCAAACAGGCGTTGCCGCTCTTGACCAAGGCGCTGGAGAGCGACATTCCGATGGTGCAGGTCGAAGCCGCGCAGTCGCTGGGAGTGCTGGGACCGGCCGCCAAAAGCGCGGTGCCGAATTTGAAATCGCTCGCCGATCATGGCAACGAAGCCGTGCGCGAAGCCGCCGGCTGGGCGGTCGGGCAGATCGAGAAGAAGTGAGCCGCGGGAATCGCGCCGGCCGGGCGGCGAGGTAACGAAGCTTCGGGATTGCCACTCGTCATGCCTGAGCGTCCGCGCGTGGCGTTGCTGATCGAGACTTCGAACTCCTACGCGCGGGGAATCTTGCGCGGCATTCATCGCTACCTGCGCGAGCATCGCGCCTGGACGATCGAAATGCCGGAGCAAGGACGCGGCGCCCCACCTCCCCTGCACCTTGGCCGCTGGCGTGGCGACGGAATCATCGCCCGCATCGAAAACCCGCGCATCGCCGAGGCCGTGCGCGAGGCCGCCGTGCCGACGATCGACGTGAGCGCCGCCCGCTTGCTGCCCGAGTTGCCGGTGGTCGAGACCGACAACGAAGCGATCGTGCGGCTGGCCCTGGGACATTTGCTGGCGGCCGGCTTTCAGCAGTTTGCCTTTTGCGGCGACGACCGGTTTGCCTGGTCCCGGCATCGCCGCGACCTGTTCGCCCGCCTGGTGGGCGAGGCCGGCTTTGCCGCGAGCAGCTATCCGCACAAGGGCGGCCGCCGCACGGCGAGTTGGGAAGCGGAGCGGGCCGGCCTCACCGAGTGGCTGCGCTCGCTGCCCAAGCCGGTCGGCATCATGGCCTGCTACGATCAGCGCGGCTGGCAAGTGCTGGAAGTGTGCCGGGGCATCGGCTTGGGCGTGCCCGACGAAGTGGCCGTGATCGGGGTGGACAACGACGAACTGCTGTGCGAGCTGGCCCAGCCGTCGCTGTCGAGCGTGATTCCCGACACCGACCGCACCGGTTACATGGCGGCCGAACTGTTGGGGCAGATGATGGCCGGGCGTCGCGTCGCGGCGCAGCAATACCTGATCGGGCCGCTAGGCATCGCCGCGCGGCAATCGACCGACGTCCTCTCCGGGGCCGACGCCGACGTGGCCCGCGCGGTGCGGTTCATTCGCGATCATGCCTGCGACGGCATCAAGGTGCAGGCCGTTGTTGACGAGTTGGCGATGTCGCGGCGCGTGCTGGAGCATCGCTTCCGCCGGCTGTTGGGACACACGCCGCACGACGAAATCTTGCGCGTGCAGATCGGCCGCGTGGCGCAGCTCCTCGCCGAAACCGATCTGCCGCTGACCGTAATCGCCGATCGGGCCGGCTTCAAACACGCCGAATACATGAGCGTGGCCTTCAAGCGCCAGACCGGCCTGTCGCCGAAGCAGTTCCGGGAGGGGAAGCAGAACCGGTCGAAATGAGCCGGTCGAGGGAAGCAAAAAAATCGACCCGCCGGGCGAGTCATGGGGAAGTTGAACCAACGAGGGCACAGGGTCCACGGAGTAATGGCTGTGAATCATGTTCTGGGATTTGGTAGCTTTTCTCGGAGCGGCAGCCGTGCGCATTGCATTGGTTTTGCGGGCCTTCTATTA
>DATJTR010000507.1:0-5268 GCA_035503215.1 Pirellulales bacterium | reverse complement strand
AGTCGGGCCGAGTTTCGTCACTGATCGCGGCCAAAAAGACGCCGGAGGAGATGGTTACCGACCTGTATCTGGCCTCGTTTGGGCGAATGCCGCAGACGGTCGAGCTGACCGAGGCGGCCAACTCGCTTCGCGGGTCGAAGGACCTCAAGGCGGGGCTCACGGATTTGGTGTGGGTGATGCTCAATAGTAAGGAATTCCTGTTCAACCATTGAGCGACAAGACGCCGTGCCTTGGACGGTGCGGTCCGCAAATAGTGTTCAGTGTGGGGCGAGAGGCAAAAGGCGCGTAAATATTCATTCCAGTGGCGACATGATTGGTCGAACCCCCGGACATTAGGAACCACGGCTATGTTTAACATTCGCGGAAAACAGTACCGCTCCTGCGACGGAATCACGCGTCGCGACATGCTCAAGGTCGGCGCCTTGTCATTCGGCGGTCTTGGTTTGGCCGATTGGATGCGCCTTTCCGCTCAAGCCGATCCCTCGGCGCGCAAAGATCTGAGCGTGATCTTGCTGTGGAAGGGGGGCGGCCCCAGCCACCTCGACACGTGGGACCTCAAGCCCGAGGCGCCGGCCGAGTTTCGCGGCACCTTCAACCCGATTCCCAGCGCCATCCCCGGCTACCAGGTTTCGGAACATCTGCCCTATTCGGCCCGGGTGGTCGATCGCCTGTCGATCTTGCGTTCGGTCTCGCATCCCGATTCGGGGCACGAGTCGGCATCGCACATGTTGCTCACCGGCTACAAACCGACCAACGACATCCCGTCCAACGAGGTACCCAGCTACGGCAGCATCGTCAGCCACGAAATGGGAGCCAAGAATCCGGGGTTCCCTGCCTATGTGACCCTGCCGCACGTTGGCAAGGGAATGGCGGCTTCGTACTTGGGGGTAGCCTACAATCCGTTCGAAACCTTGGCCGACCCCAACGCCGAGAATTTCAGCGTTCGCAACCTCAAGCTGCCTAACGGCCTCACGATCGACCAGCTCGACCACCGCATGGCCATGCTCAAGCAGTTCGATCGCATGCGCCGCGACACCGACGCCTCTGGATTGATCGCGGGGATGGACGCCTTCACTCAGCAGGCCTGGAACCTGGTCACCTCGCCGGCGGTGCAGGAAGCATTCGACATCAACAAGGAAGACGCGAAGCTGCGCGATCGCTACGGCCGCCACGACTGGGGGCAAAACATGCTGCTCGGGCGCCGCCTGGTCGAAGCTGGGGTGCGTTTCGTCACGGTCGATATCGGCGGCTGGGACACCCACGGCAACAACTTCGAGACCCTCAAGCAGCGCCTCTTGCCCAAGTTCGACCAGAGCTTTGCCACGCTGATCGAAGATCTCGACCAGCGGGGGCGCCTGGACAACACGCTTGTGCTGGTCTGGGGCGAGTTCGGTCGCACCCCGCGCATCAACGCCAACTCCGGCCGCGATCACTGGTCGAACGTCATGAGCGTCGTGATGGCCGGTGGCGGTCTGAAACGCGGCATCGTGCTCGGCGAAAGCGATCCGCGGGCCGAATTCCCCAAGGAGCGGCCGCTGACTCCTCAAGACGTGCTGGCCACGATGTACCACCTGTTGGGCATCGATCGGCACAAAACCTTTACCAACGACGCCAATCGCCCGGTCGAAATCCTCAACTACGGCGAGCCCATTCCCGAGATCCTGGCATGAACCGACTTGCACGGGCCGAGGCGAGCGTCGGCCAATCATCGGCCGATCGCACGCTAGGCCATTTGCTCGCCGGCCGCGCCATTCGTCGGCTCCGCGCCCGCGGCTGGATTCTGTTCGCGTTTGTGGCCGCGCTGGCGTCGCTGGCCGCGGGCGAAGTCTGCGCCCAGCAACTTCCCAAGCCGCGGCTGCTCGCGGTTTTTCCCTGCGGAGCACGGCAGGGCACGTCCGTCGAAATCGAGGCGGTCGGCGACGAACTGCTCGACGTCACGCGGCTGTACTGCTCCCATCCCGGCATCACCGCCGAGAAACTGCCCCCCGCCGACGGCAAGCCGCTGCGTTTCAAGGTGAACGTCGCGCCGGAAGTCCCGCTCGGGTATTACGATCTGCGGCTGGTGACCCGCCTGGGGGCCAGCAATCCGCGCACGTTCGTGGTTGGCGACCTCCCTGAAGTGAGCGAGCAGGAGCCGAACAACCAGCAAGCGCAGGCCATGCGCGTCGAGTTGGGCACAGTGATCAACGGCCGCTGCCTGCCTGCGGAAGACGTCGATCTGTTCGTTTTTTCCGCCAAAGCGGGTGAGCGGGTGCTGATCGAATGCCGCAGCAAACGGATCGACTCGAATCTCGACGGCTTTCTTTGGCTCTACGATGCCTCGGGTCGCCAGTTGGTTACCAACCAAGACGATCCGAGCCGCAGCGAAAAGACCGATCCGCTCATCGATGTTACCATTCCGGCGGACGGCGACTATTTCGTGAAGCTGGCCGACTTCGTCTACGGCGGCGGTAATCATTGCTTCTACCGCTTGGCGATCAGCACATTGCCCCAGATCGACTTCGTTTTGCCGACCGGAGCCAAAGTCGGTGAGGAGCGCCAAATCACGCTCTATGGCCGCAATCTGCCCGGGGGCGAAAAAACCGATTTGGAAATCGCCGGCCGGCCGCTCGAGAAAATCACGCGCCCCGTCACGCTGCCGGCCGAGGCGGCCGACACTCTCCCGGTCAATCAATTCGAGGCGTTACGGGCCTACGCCGCGAGCTTGAACGGCTCGGCGATCAGTGTCTCGAATGCCACGGGCCGCTCGAACGCCAAGCTGCTGGTGGCCAGCAATCTGCCTGAAGTGTTGGAGCAAGAGCCGAACAACACGCAAGCCGAAGCACAGCGGTTGACTGCGCCGGTGGCCGTCAGCGGTCAATTCAGCCCCGCCAAGGACGCCGACTACTTCACCTTCTCGGCGAAGAAGGGCGAGATTTACACGATCGACGTCATCGCCCAGCGGATCGGTTCGCCGGCCGATGCGGATATGGAGGTGCTCAACAGCAAGGGTGCCGTGATCGCTACGCCGCCGGACATCGGCGAGAGCATTGGGCAGTTGCGGTTTCCCAGCCGCAACCAGGACATCGCCTACGAACTAAAGGTGCCGGAGGACGGCGATTACACCTTCCGCGTCGAGCATTTGTATGGCCAGGTGCAGGGAGGTCCGCAATTCACGTACCGCGTCGAGCTGGCCAAACAGAGTGGAGATTTCCAACTCGTGGCGGCGCCGCTTGCGGAGAACCGTCGCGATTCCGACGTGATTCGCCAAGGCGGCCGCGAGCGCCTCGACATTCTGGTGTTTCGGCTGCGCGGGCACAACGCCCCGATCGTTGTCACCGCCGACAAGCTTCCGCCGGGCGTCACTTGTGAACCATTGACGATTGGCCCCGGCATGAAATCGGGCACCCTGATTCTGACGGCTGCCGTCGATGCCCCGGTCGGTGAGAGTGAGATTCATATCGTTGGCAAAAGCCAGGTTGAGGAAGCCGACGTCGAGCGAGTCTGCCGCGGCGGCGTCGTCGTGATCGACTCGACCAACACCCCTTGCGTCAATCGCATGACCCGCAGCATTGTCCTGTCCGTGCGCGAGAATTCACCCTTTCGCGTGACCGCCACGGCCGAGAAAACGGAGCTCAAGCAAGGCGAACCCCTCACCGTGGCTTGCCACGTCGATCGG
Source organism: Pirellulales bacterium (assembly GCA_035503215.1). Lineage (GTDB taxonomy): Bacteria > Planctomycetota > Planctomycetia > Pirellulales > PALSA-1355 > DATJTR01. The sequence goes on along the minus strand of DATJTR010000507.1, from coordinate 1,610 downwards.
CGACCGGAAGTGAACGTCGACATCCAACTCAACGGCCGCGGTTTTGCGTTGCCCACGGGCATCGATGTGCCGCTCAGCAAGGTGGCGGCCGGGCAGGCTGACGGGAAGGTGACGATCACGACCGACAAGGTTCCGCCCGGGACGTACAGCATCGCCATCAACGGCGAAGGGCAGGTTCCCTTTGAGCGGAAGTCGGGTCAAAAGGACACGATCCGCTGCGTCTTGCCGTCCAACCTGATCACGTTCACCATTTTGCCGAAGGACGCCAAATAGGCGCTTCGGTCGGTGGCTTGTCCGGGCATTCAGTCGCCGGTTTCCCCGGCCAGCAATTGTCGCGTTGCCGGATTGCGCGGTGCCGACAAGACTTCCGCCGGTGGCCCCTGTTCCACGATTCGCCCTTCCGACATCACGTGCAGCGTTCCTGCCGTGCGTCGGGCAAAGCCGGCCGAATGGGTGACGATGACCATCGTTTGTCCCGAACGGGCCAGGTCGGCCACGACGGCTTCGACGTCTCCCGCCGTGCGCGGATCGAGCGCGCTCGTCGGCTCGTCGAATAGGAGCACGGCCGGCTGCATGGCCAAGGCGCGGGCGATGGCCACGCGTTGTTGCTGCCCGCCCGAGAGTTGATCGGGCATTTGATCTTGCTCGTTTTCCAGTCCCACGCGGGCGAGCAGCGCTCGGGCCTGCTCGGTCGCTGCTTCGCGCGACTGACCGAGCACGGTGAGTGGGCCTTCGATGACGTTTCCCAGCACCGAACGGTGCGGAAACAGGTTGAACTGCTGAAACACGAATCCGACTCGGCCCCGCAGCCGCATCGTGGCCGCTCGCCGTTGCCGATCCCCGGCGGTTCGCCCGGCGACTCCAGCCTGGTTCTGCGCGGGCAAACCGTTCGCGTCGGGGTCGAGACGGATTCCCGCGATGTCGATCGTTCCCCCGTCGAACCCTTCCAAGCCGGCGAGACAGCGCAGCAGGGTGCTTTTGCCGCCTCCCGACGGTCCCATGATTGCCGCCACTTCTCCCCGCGCCACCGAGAGATTCGCGCCGCGCAAGATTTCTCTCGCCCCGAATCGTTTTGCGAGGTCTTGGACGGTGATGGTGCAATCGGTCGTCATCAGCACGAAGGATCTTTTTCTCTCGTCCCGTCACGGGGCAACAAGCCTAATGTGCCGCGAATTTCGCATCGCGTGGCGGCAAATCATCATAAACATCGGCCGCGGGCAAGTCAGGACGGATCGAAAGCGGCGGACCGAGCGAAGCGAGACGTTTTCGTCGTGGTCGGCCGAACCGCGATCGGCTCAAAACGGTCGTGATGCAAGGCAAAGATAGCTCGTGCCAGTCGCGAAAAACCCGGCCGCCGGCCCTGGCAGCCCTCGGCCGTTCTTGTCAAGATAGACGTTTCTTTGGCCCCCGCAGGCGGCACTCGAAAGACGCCGCCCGCGGTTCGGGCCGACATCCTCGGCATCGACGCCGGGCGCGTTTTTCGCTGGTCCTGGGTGAGGAATCGCAGCGGTGGCTCAGAAAAGCATGGCAGTCGTCATGGCCGCGGGCAAAGGAACACGGATGAAGTCCGACCTGCCCAAGGTGTTGGTCCCCGTGCACGGCCGGCCGAT
>DATJTR010000506.1:0-4373 GCA_035503215.1 Pirellulales bacterium | reverse complement strand
TTCCGCTCATATCGGTCAGTTGAAGAACCTTAAAAGCTTGGACCTCGGCGGGAGCACGATCGCTTCGCTCGCCGGGATCGAGTCGCTCGACGAGTTATGGTCGATCGAGCTGAGATGCTCTCGGATCACCGACGAGGGCCTTGGAGCGATTGGCCAGCTCAAATCATTGTCCGAGTTGAACGTCGCCAACACGGCCATTGGTGACCGAGGAGCCGAGGCCATCGGCCTAGCGCGCAAGCTGCGTACGCTAATTCTGAGCGGCACCAAGATCACCGATGCGGGAATCAAACAGCTTTCCGGCCTGACGGAACTGCAGGAGCTGCAGGCGCAGCGCACTGCGTTGACCGATGCGGCCGTTCCGTTCCTGGCAGCCCTGCCGAAGCTCGAATGCTTGGAGCTCTGGGCAACCGAGATCACACCGATCGCGCGCATCAAGCTCCCCAAGAAAGCGACCTCGCAGCCTTTCGCCAGTGCCGACTGGAAGGCCAAGCCGACCGTCGTCGAGCTGCCCCTCGACGAGACGGCGCATCCGCAGGTTGCCCTGACGTTCTTCGGCAAGGAGCTGAATCTGGCGGTCGATACGGGCGCGACGTGTACGATGCTCGACGACCGCTACCGAGAAATGTTGGGGGAAGAGATTGCGCAGGTCGACGTCCTCTCCAGTACAGGCAAATCCAAGGCGCCGGTGTTTGACTGCCCGGGGGGCAGGATCGGCGAAATGTATTTGAATGTTTCCGGCATCGTCTGCGCCCCACTCGGCCCCGAGATCGCGGGCGAGGGATTTGACGGAGCGCTGGGGATTGACTTCTTGCGCCAGCTTTGCGTCGATTTCGATTTCGACGCTGGTGTGATGCGGTTCCTGAGTCACATGCCTGACAACCTTCCCGAGCATGTGGAAACGCACCTTACCTACGACGATCGGGATATGCCACAGCTTGTCGCCAAGGCGTCGCCGGAAGTTCAGCTGACGTTCGTGATCGACACAGGGTCCGGCTGCACTCTCTCGCTCTCACGCGCCGAAGAATCGAAGGTTTTCCCAGGCGGGCTAGGGAATTCAATTCCAGATTTCGCATTGACCTTCCATGGCAGAACGGAACGCGCGATCGTCCGCCTGGCGAATCTCGATGTCGGCGGTTCGAAAAACGAGAACCTGTTGTGCACCGTCGGCAACGGTGATCGCGCCCAAAGTAGCGTCGGCTGGGGGCTTTTACGGCATTATCGGGCGATCTTTGACTTCCCGCACGACAAGCTGGTGTTGATTCCTAGGAAAGAACCGATCGCCGACGAAGCCGATATGAGCGGGCTCCACATTCTGCGGCGAGATGGCGTCGTCGCAGCCGAGATCGTCGATCGCGTCAGCCCGGCAGCCGAAGCCGGGATCGAACCGGGCGACCAAATCACAACTGTCGATGGAACCGACGTGGCACACCTGCGGAATTCAAGTATCCGCGCGCTGCTACGCGCCGGCGACGGGAAGCATGTGAAAATCGGTCTGCGACGCGGCGGCACCGATCGTAGCGTCGACATCGTGCTTCGACGCAGAATTTGAGAACAGCAGGACGAACAGCACGACCGAAATCAAAATCGTCACGGCCGGGATCAGCCAGAACGTGCGCCAGTCGGTGACGCGGTCGGCGACGCCGGTCGCGGGATCGACGACTTCGCGGGTCAGACGCTGATTCAGCCAGCCCGAGGCTTCGGTCCCCAGGTACATGCCCACGCCATAGGTCAGCATGCCGAAGAGCGTTTGGCCACTGTTGATGATCGACTGCGGGGCGGTGTTGGCCACGTGGATGAAGCTGGCGACGAAGAAGAAATCGAAGCAGAAACCGTGGAGGGCCACGCCCAGCAGGACCAGCGCGAACGGCTTGCCCAGCGAAAAGAATCCGAATCGCAATCCCCAGGCGGCCATGCCGATGGCCAACACCCATTTCATGCCGAAATGATTGAGCGACCAACCGACCATGAACATCGCGCCCAATTCGACCCACTGACCGATCGTGGTAAGTGGGCCGACGTTGTCGCTGCGGACGCCGACCTTCTTCTCCAAAAAGATGGCCACGAAGCCGAAATAGAACGAGGCCGCCATGGCGACCAGCAGCGCGACGCCAAAGAAAATGGCGATCGACGGTTCCTTGAGCAGCGAGAGCGCCTCGACGAACGGCAAGGCCTCGGAATCCGGAGACGGCGGCGTGTGCGGCAACCAGAACGAAAAGATTCCCATCACCAATGACAGCGTGGCGGCCAACAGGATCGGCCGATTGCTCACCGGCTGTCCCGGCTTGAGAAGCAATTTCAAAAACAGGTTGGCCGCGATCCAGCCGATCGTGCCCCACAAGCGGATGAGCGGAAAAACGTCCGCGCGGTCGGCTTCGGGAATGTGCGCAAGGGTCAGTGGATTGACGAAAGAGATCGTCGGAGCGAAAAGGAGCGCGTACACCAACATGACCCAATAGAAGAACCGCTGGTGGGTGATGTGGGCGAGCCAGAAAAGCAGCGCGGCACCCGTCAATTGCAACGCGGCCATCACGTGCTCGCCGGCAAAATAACGGTCGGCGATCGCGCCGACGAACATCGGGGCGATGATCGAACCGAGCGACATCGTGGCGTAAACGTTGCCGATGCCCTTGCGGGTGAAGTGCAATCCCTCCAGATATTGCCCCAGCACGACCCACCACGCGCCCCAGATGGCGAACTCCATGAACTGGAGAACCGACAGGCGAATCCACATATCGGGCGTTAGCGGCGGAATGCTCACGGCCGAGTCGGTCTGGGCCAATGCCGCTCCGGCCAGCGTCACGAGGCAAGCGACGTGCATGGGATTGGGCTCCGAAGCAAGCGGCAACGCGAGAAGGACAAAATATGCCCAGGCGGGAGCGAAAGGGCGTCGCCCACGCCGGCCCGCGGATTTTAACGGCCGGTCGGGACAAACGGAAGCCGCGGCACGGGCCGCCGGCCAGGAGCCATGATCGGGCGGTCCGATGGGCAAGCCTGGTGGCTGCCGCGAGGTAAGCTTGCACAGCCCACTCGGCGACGGGTTCGCGCGCGTGTTTCGGCTTTTCCACCCCGTAACGATTGTGTCGATTATGCCTGGCACGATGGAATTCGCCCCCTCGTCGATGCGGCACGCCCGCACGGTGCTTGCCGTGGCCGCCGTCACGGCGCTGTTACTGGTGGCGGTAACGTTCTCGCCGCTGCGCAGCGGTTTTGCCGATGCACCCGACCGTGGGGCGGGGGACGTCGTGCTCTATCAGGCCGAAGCTGGCCGGATCGCGGCGGGGGAGAATTACTACGACACGATTGCCAGCGAGCTCCGCAGCCGCGGCTATCCGATGCAAAGCGTCTTCAATTGGCGGACGCCGCTGCCGGTGTGGCTAGTGGGCGTGCTGCCTCATGACTGGGCGCAGGCGCTGCTCGTCGCGACGGCGGGCGCGGCATGGCTGTTGGGGCTGGCGCTTTTGGCCCGCGACTTTGGCCGGTTGGGAGCGCTCGCTGGCCTGGTAACGCTGAGCGGAGCGCTCTTGCCATGCCTGCTCGACGATGTGTTCATCATGCCGGAGGTTTGGGCCGGCGTGCTCATCGGCCTATCGGCAGCGGCCTACGGCACCGAGCGGAACCGCTTGGGCTGTGCGGCGGCTCTGGCCGCACTTTTGGTGCGTGAGCTGGCGGCTCCCTGGTGTCTCATTTGCTTGATTTGCGACGTTCGGTCGCGGGGCCGGCGAGCGGCGGCGGCCTGGGGAATTGGCTTCGCGGTATACGCCATGCTGTATGCCCTGCACTTGGGGCAAGTGCTGCCGCGCATCATGCCGGACGACATTACCCAGGGGCAAAGCTGGATTCGTTTCGGCGCGGCTGGCTTCCTAATTTCTACTGTGCAGATGAACATTTGGTTATTGCTCACCCCGCAGTGGCTAACGGCCATCTATCTAACGGCCGCATTGCTCGGCGCCGCCGGTTGGTCGAACCCCGCCGGAAGGCGAATCGCCTGGGGGGTGGTGGCGTATGCGATCGCCTTCTCGATCGCGGGGCAGGCGATCAATCAATACTGGGGCTCCCTGATCGCCCCTCTCTTTGCGCTGGCCGCCGCTGCGGCCCCAAGCGGCCTGGCTCGCTTAGTGCGGCGTGCTTCACGCTGGCCTGCCGCCGTTGCCGACCAGCCGGCAACGACCGTTGCCTATTGAGTCCGTGGCGGCAAATGGGCCGAAGGGCGACCAACGGAAGCCCTGAAAACAGGGCGTTTGAGGTTGTGCAACGAGCCCATTTCCAACCTAGCTATCAATAGCTCTGCACGGCGTCCTAGAGCCGGGCGCGTAAGCCTGAACGGCGACGGGCTTTACGTTATTTACTTCTACTTGCCAAGTAGACTAACGGTT
>DATJTR010000505.1:0-6609 GCA_035503215.1 Pirellulales bacterium | reverse complement strand
CGGAACGATCTTACTTACGCTCGACAAGCCGTTTTGGAACCACGACGGCGGCACCGTGATCTTTGGGCCCGATGGCTACATGTACATCGCGGTCGGCGACGGCGGAAAAGGGGGCGATCCCTTCGGCAACGGCCAGAATCTCCGGACGCTGCTCGGCAAGGTGCTGAGAATCGACGTCGACTGCCGAGCACCCTACGCGATTCCCCCTGACAATCCCTTCGCGGGGCGGCCCGGCTTGCGAGGAGAGATTTGGGCCTATGGACTGCGGAACCCGTGGCGAATGTCGTTCGATCGGGCGACAGGAACCCTGTGGGCGGCCGACGTCGGGCAAGATCTGTGGGAGGAAGTCGACCTCATCCAACGGGGCGGCAACTACGGCTGGAATTTTCGGGAGGGGGGCCACGCGTTCGGCACCCATAGCACGAGGCCGCCGCGAAATCTGATCGAGCCCATCTGGCAATACAGCCACACGCTGGGCAAATCGATTACCGGCGGCATGGTTTACCGGGGTCAGAAAATCCCGGAACTCGTCGGCGGTTATCTGTACGCCGATTTCGTAGCCGGCAAGATGTGGGCGTTGTTTTACGATCCCGCGCGGCGGCGAGTCACCGCCTATCGCGAGATTCCCCTGCCGCGCAGCATTCCCGTGATGTCGTTTGGCGAGAACGAAGCGGGCGAGCCGTATTTTACGGCCGCTTCGGGACGAGGCGAGGGAGTGTTCGGGATCTATCCAGCGGCCGAGCGGGAGGGGAACTGAGCGACCTCGCCAGGAGCCGCTCGGCTCTCAGCGACGGCGCCCGGCGAGATGGGCCGGAGCTTTTTGCGCCTTCAAAAAAACCGGCGCCCGGCAGGCCGACGGGGCGAGCGGAAACGAGGCAAAATGCTTGATCGTTTGTAGCAAAACGGCCATAATACCCTAATTAGCGCTTGATTGCCGCGGCAGGGCTCGTGTGGCGCGGTGATCGTCCTGCCTGTTCCTCGTTTCCATTGGCTTGGCAAGCGAGAAGCGGCGCTAAGTGTGTCGTCCCGCCCCGATCGCATCATGCCTGAGGTGCTTCTCATGCTGCGTAAGTCGCATGGCCATGGATTGGCTGCCTGGTTAGCGGTGTTAGGGATTTGCGGTGCTGCCTGGGCCGATGAAGCCCCCTCCGCGAAGATCGAATACAACCGCGACGTCCGGCCGATTCTGGCGGAGAACTGCTTTCGCTGTCACGGACCCGACAGTGCCTCGCGCAAGGCCGATCTGCGCCTCGATCGCCGCGAAGTGGCAGTCGAGTCGGGCGCGATCGTGCCGGGCAAGCCGGATGAAAGCGGACTGGTCGAGCGCGTGTTTAGCAGCGATCCCGATCAGATGATGCCGCCCCCCGCGATTCACAAAGAGCTGAAGCCGGCGGAGAAGGAACTGCTGAAGGCCTGGGTCGCGGCCGGAGCCGAATATCAGCCGCATTGGTCGCTCATCGCCCCGGTCCGTCCGCCGCTGCCGGCAGTGAAGAACGAGGCTTGGGTGCGGACGCCGATCGATCGGTTCGTTTTGGCACGGATGGAAGAACAAGGGCTGGCGCCCGCGCCGCAGGCCGATCGCTACACGCTGGCCCGGCGATTGAGCTTGGACCTGACCGGGTTGCCCCCCGAGCCGGCAGAGGTCGAGCGATTCGTCAACGACAACTCGGCCGACGCGTACGAACAATACGTCGACCGGCTGCTGGCCATGCCGGAATGGGGCGAGCATCGCGGGCGGTACTGGCTCGACGCGGCGCGGTACGGCGACTCGCACGGCATTCATATGGATAACTTTCGCGAGGCCTGGTCGTATCGAAATTGGGTGATCCAGGCGCTGAACGACAACATGCCGTTCGACCGCTTCACCATCGAGCAGTTGGCCGGCGACCTGCTGCCGAACCGCACGCTCGAACAACAAATCGCCTCGGGCTTCAATCGCTGCAACATTACCACGAGCGAGGGGGGCGCGATCGACGACGAGTATCGCGTTCTCTATACCCGCGACCGAACGGAAACGACGTCGCAAGTGTGGTTGGGGCTGACGGCCGGCTGTGCGGTGTGCCACGACCACAAGTTCGACCCGCTCTCGCAGCGCGAGTTCTACGAGCTGGCGGCTTTCTTCAATAACACGACGCAGGCCGGCATGGACGGCAACATCAAGGACACGCCGCCGGTACAGTTCGTGCCCACTTCGCAAGACCGGCCACGTTACGACCAATTGATGCCGGAAATGACCGCGGTGCGCACGCAGATCGAGGAACGCAAGAAGGCGTCCCACGCCGAGTTCGATCCCTGGCTGGCGGCCGGCTCGGCCGATGAGATCGTGAAGCTGATTCCCAGCCAGGGGCTGCGGCTGTGGTCCCCCTTGAGCGAAGGAACCGGCGAATCGGTGAACATGACCTTCGACGGGCAGACCCGCACGCTGACGGCTGCCGGTGGCGTGGCCTGGGAGGCGGGACACGTGGCGGCCCAAAGTTTCAAGAGCCAGGCGGGCGCCGCACTCGAAGTCGCCGAAGCCGGCGACTTCGAAAAAGACCAGAAATTCACGGCGGGCGTGTGGGTCAAACTGAGCCAGGACGGAATGACGGGGGCCATCCTCGCCCGCATGGACGACCAGCACGATTTTCGCGGTTGGGACTTGGGCGTGGAGAACGGCCGGGTCAACGCCCATTTCGTCAACAATTGGGACAAGGACGCGCTGAAGATCGTGACCGATACCGCGTTAAAGGTTGGCGAGTGGAACCATGTATTGATGACGTATGACGGCTCGGGCAAGGCGCCGGGAATCAAGATCTATTTCAACGGCGTGCCGCAACCGGCCAAGCCGGCGGTCGATCGGCTGCAAAGCACGATCCGCACCGAAGTACCGCTGAAGATCGCCCAGCGGCACAACTCGTCGAAACTCGTGGGCGCGGCGATTCAGGATTTGCGGATTTATGACCACCCCCTTGCCGACGCCGAAGTGGCACAACTGGCCAAGGCCACCCGCGCCGCCTACCTGGTGACCAAGCCGGCGGCCGAGCGGAATGAAGCCGAATCGGCCGAAATCTTCGGCTGGTGGCTGGCCACGCTCGATAAACCGACGCAGGAAATGACGGCGAAGCTGGCCAACCTCGATCGTGAAGAAAAGGAGATCAAGGCGCGGGGCACGGTCGCCCACGTGATGCAGGAACGGACCGAGCCGGCGATGGCATTCGTCTTGTTCCGGGGAGATTACGACAAACGCAAGGATCAAGTGTCGCCCGGCACTCCGGCGGCCCTGCCGCCGATGCCGGCCGACTTGCCGCGAAACCGCTGGGGCTTTGCCCAGTGGTTGTTGCGGCCCGAACATCCGCTGACGACTCGTGTGACCGTGAACCGGTTTTGGCAGGAGCTGTTCGGCTGCGGGCTCGTGCGCTCGACGGGCGATTTTGGCGTGACGGGAGAACTGCCTTCTAACGGCGAACTGTTGGATTGGATGGCGGTCGAGTTCCGCGAATCGGGCTGGGACATGAAGAAGTTCTATCGGCTCCTGGTCACTTCGGCCGTGTATCGTCAAGCGGCGGTGGTGACTCCCGAGAAGTTGGAGAGAGACGGGCAGAATCGGTTCCTGTCGCGTGGTCCGCGCTTCCGCATGGATGGCGAAGTGGTGCGCGACTATGCGCTGGCGGCCAGCGGACTGCTGGTCCGCAAGCTCGGCGGTCCGAGTGTCCGTCCCTATCAGCCGCCGGGGGTTTGGGAAGCGGTTACCATGCCGAACAGCAACACGTACGCTTACGTCCAAGAGCACGGCGAGAGTCTGTATCGCCGCAGCATGTACACCTTCTGGAAGCGGAGTGCGCCGCCGGCTTCGATGGAGATTTTCAACGCGCCGTCGCGAGAATTTTGCACGGTGCGGCGCGAGCGGACGAACACGCCGATGCAGGCGCTCGTGGTGCTGAACGACACGCAATTCATCGAGGCCGCACGCTACCTGGCCCAGCGGACGGTCACCGTGGCGGGGGACGCGACCGAGAATCGGCTCGACTTTCTCGGCCGCCGCGTGCTGGCCCGGCCCTGGCGGTTGGAAGAGCTGACCGTGCTCTCGGAAAGCGTGAACAAATTGGTGACGTATTACCAGGGCCACATCGACGAAGCCAAGCAGCTCGTGGCCATCGGCGAAACGCCTGCCGACGCCAGCTTGGACGTGGCGACGCTGGCCGGTTGGACAATGCTGGCGAATGAAGTGATGAATCTGGACGAAGTGGTTTGCAAGTAGGTCGATCGGTGCGAGCCGTGACCGGTTCGCACCCCCGAATGCCCGGTTCCCTTCGAAGGAAGCGAGTGATCACGATGAGCCTGTTCCAAGATTGGGTTCGCAACGAAACGCGGCGCCAATTCTTCAGCCGTGGGGCCAACGCCGTGGGCTATGCCGCCCTGGCTTCGCTTTTGGGTGGCGAACGCTCGAGCGCCGTGGCCGCCCCGGCCGAAGCGCCCGCCCGGCCGAACCTGACTCACTTCGCTCCCAAAGCCAAGCACGTGATCTATCTGCACATGGTGGGCGGGCCGCCGCAGATGGACCTCTACGATTACAAGCCGACGATGCAGGATTGGTACGACAAGGACCTGCCCGAGTCGATCCGCAATGGCCAACGGCTGACGACGATGACCTCGGGCCAGGCGCGGTTTCCGATCGCCCCCTCGAAATACAAATTCGCCCAGTACGGCAAGAGCGGCATGTGGATCTCGGAGTTGCTGCCTTGGACGGCCAAGATGGCCGACGACATGTGCTTCATCCGCAGCATGCACACCGAGGCGATCAATCACGAGCCGGCCATCACCTACATGCAAACCGGCAACCAGGTGACCGGGCGACCTTGCCTGGGAGCTTGGGCGTCGTATGGCCTGGGTTCGGAGAACGCCAACCTGCCGATGTTCGTGGTGCTGGTGGCCAAACCGACGAACACCGAACAGATCCAGGCGATTTCGGCCCGGCTGTGGCAAAGCGGCTATTTGCCGAACGAATATGCAGGCGTGTCGTTCCGTTCGAGCGGCGACCCGATCTTGTACATCAACAACCCAGCCGGCGTGCCGTCGGACGTCCGCCGGCAAACCCTGGACGGACTGGCCCAATTGAACGAGATGACTTATCGCCGCGTCGGCGATCCCGAAACGCACGCCCGCATTCAGCAGTACGAACTGGCCTTCCGCATGCAATCGAGCGTGCCGGAACTCACCAGCATGTCGGACGAAACCGCGGCCACGTATGAGATGTACGGCGAAGAATCCCGCAAGCCGGGCACGTTCGCTCAAACCGTGCTCTTGGCCCGGCGGATGGTCGAGCGGGGCGTACGCTTCGTGCAGGTCTATCTGAACAATTGGGACACCCACGGCAACGTGGCGGGCCGGCTGCCGATGCAATGCAAAGACGTCGACCAGGCCTGCTACGCCCTGATTCAAGACCTGAAGCAGCGCGGCCTGTACGACGAGACGCTGGTGATTTGGGGGGGCGAATTCGGCCGCACGATCTATTCGCAAGGCCAGCTCACCAAGGAAAACTACGGCCGCGACCATCACCCCCGCTGCTTCACGATGTGGATGGCCGGCGGCGGCTCACGCCCTGGCACGGTGTATGGCGAGACCGACGAGTTTTCGTACAACATCACCAAAGATCCGGTCCACATTCACGATTTCCATGCCACGGTGCTGCACTTGCTCGGCTTCGATCACGAGCGGTTCACCTACCGCTATCAAGGGCTCGACCAGCGGTTGACCGGCGTCGAGCCGGCCCGCGTGATCCACGAGCTCTTGGCTTGATTCCTCTCAGGCAAACGGCAGGGGCGCCAAAGTGGCTATGAACGTCTGGCGCCTGTTAGGGTTCCGCTACGGCCGGTTCGCTCGGCTGGGGCTGATGCTGGGTGGCTCGCTTCTATTCTCGGCTGTTGCCGATGGCCTTTTGGCTGCAGAGCCGGCCGGCGGCACGCCGCGTGATCTATACGTCGATGCCGCGAGCGGCGACGATCGGGCCAGCGGGCTGGCAGCCACGGCCGATGGCAAGAACGGCCCGCTGCGAACGCTCAAACCGGCAATTCGCCGGGCCCGGCCGGGGGATACGATTCACCTGGCGGGCGGCGGCGGGCCGATTCGCGACATTGCCGTGTTCCACGACGTTCACGGCGAACCGGGGCGGCCGATCACGCTCGACGGACATGGCGCCACGCTCACCGGTGCCGACCCGCTCGACCCGGTCGAGTGGCAGGAAGTGTCGCCGGGCGTCTATCGCTGCGATCATCTGATTCGCGAAAAACTGCTCACTCAGGACGACGCGGTGATCGAACGCTGGTTCATGCGGTTCGACGGCCAGATGAACCACATGGGACGCTGCCGGAAGGGCAAAAGCGCGGCGCTAAAGAAGGTGGCCGATCTGGCAGTGGGGGAGTGGACCTACGAAGCCGACGGTCACGCGTTTTACGTCAAAATCGATCCGGCCAAGAAACTGGCCGACGCCCGGATCGAGGCCCCGATCCGCAGCGAAGGCGTGCAGATCAGCGGCGATTGCTCTCACCTGGTCATCCGCAACGTCACTAGCACTCACTGCTACAACGACGGCTACGGCTTGCACGGCAAAACGCGCGACGTGCGGTTCGAGAA
>DATJTR010000504.1:0-3047 GCA_035503215.1 Pirellulales bacterium | reverse complement strand
CGTGAAATTGCTCGGTCACAGTGGAATGGCAGGGTAAGAGAAAGACGAGCCCAGCAGCGGTTCCTTCATTATGCCCTCGCGGAGCAGCACGAACAAACCGGCGGCCAAGAGGTCGGCCGTCGTGCCGGGGTTGCGGCGATGGCCGTCGGAGCGAAGCCAGAAATCGAGATCGCCGAGGGCGTCGTAATAGGCATCGCTGCCGGGTTCGCCGGCGGCGAGCACTTGGGCCGCTCGTTGAGCACTGCGCGCCGCGACGGCGGCGCCGCATTTACGCGCGATCAAGCTGTCGGGAAACGCGCTCATCAGGCGAATGTGCACGTGGATGATCGCATCGAGCAGTTTGAGTCCCGCCGCCAGGTCGGCGGTGAGCCACGGAACGACGCACTCGAACACTTCGTGAAATCCGCTGATGTATTGTCGAGCCACCAGGTCGCGGTCGGCGGCCAGCCGCATGGCCCACAGCAAGTCGGTGGGCGGTTCGCGGTCGAGATCGCCCTCGTCGACGTGTCCCATGCCGCCGGGCGTTGCCAGTCGGATGGCCGCGTAGCAATCGCGGGCGTCGCCGGGAGAAAGTCCGGCGAGCACCGCAGCCACGCCATGGGCCAGGGTGCGATCGCGGGGCACGGCAGCCAACGGGGCCAAGAGCAGGATCGTGCCGAGGTTGGTGTTGCTGGCCGCGACGCGCCGCGTTGCTTCGACCGCTGCCAGAATGGTCGCGCCGAGAGGCCGGCCGGCGGCCTGGTCGAGCACCGGGGCGATGGCGATGCCGGCAGCGACGAACTCGGGAAAGGTGACGTCTTCGAAGTCGGCCCCGCGGTGAACGTTGCCGGCCTTGGGGGCCGTGGCCTCGAGCAGCGTGGCCAGGGCGACACACTGGCCGACGGAAAAACGGTTCGATGTCGTATGCGAAGCGTGATCCACGGTCCGGCCCTCGGCTTATTCGACGCTGGGTTGGTCGTTGCGAATCGGCGGAAGTGGATGCGCGAGCACGAACTCTTCGACCAGCGGTCCGATGCGTTCGTAGGCGTCTTCGACGACATAATGCCCGGCGTCATCGAGCCGATCGATCCTGGCCTGCGGAAAAAACTCCGAAAACTGCTGCAGGAAGGCGGGGGTGAAACACCAATCGCGCATCCCCCAAATAAACTGCCAAGGCCGATCGGCCAGCGACGGCAAACCTTGCTCGATGGCCAGCAGCGTTTCGTAGCTGGGATGACTAGGGTCGATCGGAATGTCGTCGACGAACGATTGAATGGCCACGCGATGCTGCCACGAATCGTAGGGCGCGAGCAAGCCGGCACGCACCGGCGGCGTCATCCGCTCGTGATGTGCGACGGCCATCGAGAGGGCGGCGCGGGCAAAGGCGTTCAGTCCACGCACGGCCAGCGGGCCGAGCAGCGGAGTACGGCAGAGGCGAATCCGCAGCGGCATGCGGCGCGAGCGGAAGGCGGCGGTGTTGAGCAGCGTGAAACGGGCAAAACGGTGCGGGTCGGCCAAGGCCGCTCCGAGGCCGATCGGCCCGCCCCAATCGTGCGCCACCAGCGTAATCGCCCGCAGGTCGAGCCGACGGACCAGCATCGCCAGATTGTCGGCGTGCTGGGCGAGACAATAGGGATAGACTTGTGGTTTGTCGCTCAGGCCGCAGCCGATGTGATCGACCGCGATCACGCGATAGCGCTCGCGCCAGCGGCGCACCAGTTCGCGCCAATAGAACGACCAGGTCGGATTGCCGTGGACCAACAGGAGCACTTCCCCTTGGCCTTCGTCGAGATAGTGATAGCGCCAACCATCAATCCGCAGTTCGTGCGAGGCGAAGGGATAGAGACTGCGCCAATCCTCGGCCGTGGAACGCGGCTTCAGACTTTCGCCGGGCTGGCTCGAAATCTCGGCGGGACCCTGTGAATCGCTCACGTTGTTGGCTCGGTTCGGGACGAACGCAATGCGGTCAGTTTGATTTCTCGGATCCGGGCGATGGCATGCCACCACGTTTGGCGGGTATTTCGCCCAAAATTTCTTCGCGCCTGCCTGCGTCCCGTGTCTGCCCGCAGATCGCTGGCTACCGTGCTCGAAAATGTATCGTAGCGAGCGGTCGGCCGATGGGATATGCCCCGAAAATCGGCCGCTCTAACCGGTCGCTCGCAATCTCGAACGTCGGCTCGGCAGGTGGCCGGCTCGCGCCTTTCGGCGAGCCTATAAACAATCTAAAATGGGGGCGGTGGGCGGCCGAGTCGTGGCAATGCGCAGGCGGCGCCGGGTCACGTGTCCTCCTCCGCTAACCGCAATGGTGATGGATATGCAGCAGAATTTTCGGCCCGAACATTTCATCAACCGGGAATTGAGCTGGCTGGATTTCAACGAACGGGTGCTCGAAGAGGCCCAAGATCCCAGCAATCCTCTTTTGGAGCGGGTGAAATTCCTCTCGATCTTCAGTTCGAACCTGGACGAATTCTTCATGGTCCGGGTGGCCGGTCTACGCGAACAGGCGTTCGGCAACGGAGCCCCGCAAGATTATTCTCCAGACGGCTTGCGGGCAATCACGCAACTGCAGCGGATCACTCGGAGGACGCAAGAACTGGTGGCGGCCCAATATCGCTGCTGGAATGAACTGGTGCGGCCACAACTGGCCGCCGAAGGCCTGCGGATTCTGGCCCACGACGAACTGAGCGGCGCGGAGCGGGACGAGCTCGATCGGTTCTTTCACCAGCGGGCGTTTCCGATTCTGACGCCGATGGCCATCGATCCGAGCCATCCAACCCCGCATTTCCACAACCGCCAGTTGTACCTGGGGGCCATGCTGCAGCGGCACAGCGGGTTGGGGCCCAAGCAGCTTTTCGCGGTGGTGCAACTGCCGCAGATGCTGCCCCGCTTCGTGGCGGTGGGCAAGGAGCACGACTCGCATTTCATCCTATTGGAGCAGGCCATCGCGGCCCGCTTGGGGGAACTGTTCGGCGGATTCGACGTACTCCGCTGGACGACGTTCCGCATCACCCGCGACAGCGACATCGAGTTGTTGGAGCAAGAATCGGACGACATGCTGCGGCTGATCG
>DATJTR010000503.1:0-8267 GCA_035503215.1 Pirellulales bacterium | reverse complement strand
ACGTCTTCCGCCGCGGCTGCGATCAAAAAACGTTCGGCGCGGCCGGCGCCGGTTTCTACTTCTACCTGTCGGGTGCACTCGCGCTCGACGACAAGACCGACGAAGCTCTGGCCGCCGCCCGGCAGGCTGCCGAGATGCGTCCCGACATGGTGCGCTTCGACAGTCGCATCGGCTGGATTCTCTATCGGGCCAAGCGTTACGAAGAGGCCCGCGCCGCCTACGAGCAAACCCTGGCCAAGTTCGACAGCGATCCAGCATCGACCGATAACCGCGAAGCCATTCACGACGTGCGGTTGGCCCTGTCGAACCTCGAGATTCTGACCCACCATTCCGACAAGGCGGAAGAGTGGCTCGAACAATTGTGGGATGAATTCCCGGCCGATGCGGGCGTCCTCAACGACTTGGGTTACTCCTGGGCCGATCAAGGCAAGCATCTGCACCGCAGCCTGCGCATGATCGAACAAGCCGTCGCCGCCGAGCCCAAGAACATGGCCTTCCGCGACAGCTTGGGCTGGGCCCTCTATCGACTCGGCCGCTATCCCGAGGCAGTCGTCGAATTGCGCACCGCCGCCGCCGTCGAAAAACCCGACGCCACGGTGCTCGACCACTTGGGCGACGCGCTCGCCGCCGCGGGCGATCGCCCGGCCGCCATCGCCGCCTGGCAGCAAGCTGCCGCCGCGTTCGACGCCGACAAGGAAATCGAAAAGGGGCACGCCGTGCGGGCGAAAATCGACGGCCCAGCATCTGGCCCCAGCGACGCCAAGCCGGCCGCCGCGAACACGCCCCCGGCCGAAAAGCCTGCGTCTCCCGCGGCTGCCGACGATCTGCCCGCCAAACCGGCTCCCTGACGCCGCCGCTGGCCGCAGCGGACCACCGCGCACACGCCTCCCAGCTCAACCGATTTCGAGAGAAGTTCTTGCCATGGCCGGCCATTCCCATTGGGCGAACATCGCCCGCAAAAAAGCCATCGTCGACAACAAGCGCGGCAAGCTCTGGAGCAAACTCTCCAAGGCGATCATCGTCGCGGCCAAGATGGGGGGCGGCGACGTCGACATGAACCTCCGCCTCCGCTACGCCATCGATGCCGCCAAAGCGGTCAGCATGCCCAAGGACAACATCCAGCGGGCGATCAAGGCCGGCACCGGCGACACCGAAGGCGTGAACTTCGAAGAGATTCTCTACGAGGGCTATGCCGCCGGCGGCGCCGCCGTGCTCTGCGAAATCCTGACCGACAACCGCAATCGCACCGCCGGCGAAATCCGCAAGATTTTCGAAATGGCCGACGGCAAGCTGGGGGCCACGGGCTGCGTCTCCTGGATGTTCGAACGCAAGGGCTTGTTCCTCGTGCCGGCCGACAAGGTCGAAGAAGACCGCCTGCTGGAACTGGCCCTGGAAGCGGGCGCCGACGACGTCAAACGCGTCGATGACCGGTTCGAAGTCACCTGCGACGTGAGCCAGTTCGGCCCGGTCGCCGCGGCGCTCGAAGCCCACGCCATTCCTCTCGACACCAAAGAGATCGCCCGCGTCCCGACCTCTTATGTCGATCTCGACGCGCAGACCGCTCCCAAGGTGCTGGCGCTCATGGAGCGGCTCGACGACCACGACGACGTGCAAAGCGTGGCGTCGAATTTCAATATCTCGGAAGACGCACTTGCCGAGAGCAAGAACTGACCACCTGAAAAAGGGGTCAGAACTATTTGCGCGATCGCCACGCGACTGGCCGAAGTGGAAATCAGGCTGTGGTCTGCTGTCCGCGGTGGGTGTAGCATGCCGCACTTCTTTCAGTTTCCTTGCTTCGCGTTCACAAAATAGTTCTGACCCCTTTCTTGAGACGAATTGGAAATCAGGCTGTGGTCTGCTGCCCGCGGTGGGTGTAGCATGCCGCACGTCTTTCAGTTTCCTTGCTTCGCGTTCAAAAAATAGTTCTGACCCCTTTCTTGAGAACCTGATGAATCGTCGAATCGTGTCCCGGCTACGCACACTGATGCTCTTGCTGAGCGGCTTACTGCTAACCGCCGTCGGCGGCAACGCCTGGGGGCAAGCGGCAACGTGGCCCATCCCCGATTGGCAAGTCGTCCCACCGGATGCCGCAGGTCTTTCGGCCGCCGGCGTCGCTCGGGTCGGCCAGTGGCTCGCACAGCACGGCAGCAAGACGGGCCTCCTCATCCGTCACGGCCGCATCGTGGGCGAGTGGTATTTCGGCGACACGAAACCGACCAGCAAATTGCTCGTTCACTCGGTCACCAAGAGCTTCTCCAGTGTTGCCGTGGGCGTGGCAATCGCCGATGGACGTTTGGCGCTCGACACGACAATCGGCCAATTCCTGCCCGAGCTTCAGCCCGCGGAAAAGAAGAAAATCACGATCGTCGAATTGCTCAGCATGACCAGCGGCGTTCACAACGGTTCCGGCACCGGCGACCTGGCCGAGCCGTTTGCCTATGCGCGACTCGGGGCTCCGCTCGACGCTTCGCCTGGCGAGCGGTGGGAATACAACAACACCGCGCTGGCTCTCTTGTCGCCGGTTTTCAAAACGGCCACCGGCCAAGGCATCGATCAGTTTCTTGATGCCCGCGTCTTCCGGCCGATCGGCATCACGCCCGACGATTGGAGTTGGGAGCGAAGTGCCGACTTGCCGCTCCCCTATTCGGGCTTGCACATCACGGCCCGCGCCCTGGCTCGATTCGGCCTGTTGATGGTTCGCTCCGGCCGTTGGCAGGATCAACAAATCGTGCCGGCCGAGTGGGTCACCCGCTCGGCGCAGCCGTCGCAATCGCTCGAGAAAAGCTATGGCTATTTGTGGTGGAACAACACGACGGGCAAATGGCCCGGCGTGCCGGCCGACGCCTTTGCCGCGATTGGCTGGCTGCACAACGACATGCTGCTGGTCCCCAGTCTCGACCTGGTCGTGATCCGCCAGGTGGGCAACGATTCGGAATACAAAGAGCAATTCGAAATCGGCGACCTCTTCAAGCTGGCCATCGATGCGATCGAAGACCATCCGCCAGCGAAATAGGCTGCACGTTGGCCGATGGCCGGGTCGCGCGATACCTTCCGCGCAGGGCGTCATTGGCCTCTTAGTCGCAACCTGTGCTCAGGCCATGCCCAACAGGCCGTAGCGGACGATGCACCACACCGTCCACACGCCGTCGCGCCAGCCGATCTTTTTGCCTTGGGCATAGCCGCGAGCGGCATAGTGAATCGGCCGCTCGCAAATCCGCACGCCCCGCATGCGGGCCAGCTTGGCCGTGATTTCCGGCTCGATGCCGAAGCGGGCTTCGCGCAAGGTCGGCGCGACGCGGCGAATCAAATCGCCCCGAAACACCTTGTAGCCCGTCTCCATGTCCGACAGCCGCAGGTTCGTGGCGACATTCGAGAGCAGCGTCAGCAAGCGATTGCCCAGAAAATGGACCAGGCCGTCGGTCTTCGGCCGGCCATTGGGAAAGCGGCTGCCGAACACCACGTCGGCCTGGCCGCTGACGATCGGCTGCACCAGTTGGTCGATTTCGGCCGGGTCGTATTCCAAGTCGGCGTCTTGCACCAGCACCACGCGGCCGCGGGCCAACTGAAACCCGACCTTCAGCGCCGCTCCCTTGCCTTGGTTTCTCCGCTGATGCACGACCCGCAGGTCGGTCGAATTGGCCAAGGCATCGAGCACCGCCCCGGTCCGATCGGTGCTGCCGTCGTCGACCACGATGATCTCGCAGGACAACCCACACCGCCGCACGCGGTCGATCACCTCGGCCATCGTGCGTTCTTCGTTGAAGGCCGGAATCACGACCGACAGCAAAGGTTCGAGCCCCGGCTCGCGGGCCGCCGCTTCGCCCCGTTCGACGACCGGCAACGCTGCCGCCTGGCCGGCAGCGTGCTGCGCACTCGGCTGCCAGCCGACAACAACTCCGGCGGCACCGCTTTCCGCGGCACCATTTTCCGTGGCAACGGCGCCAACGGGTGGCGTAGCGTGGTCAGGCATCGCCTAAAGCCTCCACCGCACGAACTGTTTTGGCTCGCGACCTTCCGCCGCCCCCAGAACGAGAGCAATTGACCGCGAGCCTGAAAGGAAACCAACGAGAAAGGGGTGGCCTCGAGGGGCCAAAGGTTATTGTTTGATCCTCTCCGGCGCCGGTCAATATGAAAATTCCCGGTTTTTTCTGATTCGTTTTGCGGTGTGGCGGGAGGCGCGTCGTTCGGTCCCACCGGTGCGGTTCTCACGCCGCGCGCGCTCCGGTGGCTCGGCGGGCGCCGGCCCTCTCGATTTTGCGCACCCATCCGGCGCGACCGGCGCCGCGATGCCGCGTCCCGCCGGTGCGATCGTTACAACCGGCCCTTTGGAAAACTGCTGCTTTGCTGCCGCATGTGGCGAAACGGCCCAACTCGGGGCAAACGTAACGTAGAGTTTTACGCCAGAGATTCGTGGCCGATCGAGGACGAAATCATGCACTGGATTCATTCGTACTGGGACCGCGTCAGCATCATGAACCGGTCGGAGACCTTCTTCACGATGGTCGTGGTCATGATCATTGGGGTGTTCATGATGCGGGGACTGGGTTCGAAGTGGCGCTGATCCGCCGCGCGCCGCACGGCTTCCGCTAGAGCGTTGCAGGGATAAACAGGATTCGAGACTGAACATGGACATGTCCAGCTTTTCCATTCCGACACCGGTCGCGTTCGCCCTGATCGCGGCGATTGGCTATTTCATTGGCCGTCGTGGACGCCGCCGCACGCAGCTCGAAACCGACCAGGCCCGCCGCGAACTGAAACGCGCCCGCGCCGTCGCTTCCGAGCTGGAAACCATCGCCGAAGCCGTCCGTAAGAACCTGGCCACGCACCACGCCAGCATCAACCATTTCAAAGACCGCGTCCGCGACCTCAGCGGCCAGCAAAAGGAGACCGCCTGGCAAGAACTGTGCAAGGAAGCCGAGGAAATGCTCAAGCCCACGCTCCGCCTGGCGGCCCAAATCGCCCACGCCTACGACGAAATCCGTCAGCAGTCGAACCACCTGATGACGTTCACCGAAATCCGCACCGATCCGCTGACCCGCGTGAGCAATCGCCGCGCGCTGGACGAGATGCTGGAGACGATGTTCGCCCTGCTGAATCGCTACGAGCAGCGGTTCGTGGTGGTGATCCTGGACATCGACCACTTCAAGAAAGTGAACGACGCTCAGGGACACTTGCAGGGAGACCGCACGCTGCAGAACGTGGCCCGGCTGATCGACGAAACCGTCCGCGACACCGACATGGTGGCCCGCTATGGCGGCGAGGAATTCGTCGTCGTCATGCCCCACACCGACGCGGGGGGCGCCTGCATCTTTGCCGATCGGGTGCGCAACAAGATCGCCTCGATGCTAGACGTGACGATCTCGGGGGGCGTGGCGCTGGCCCTCGATGGCGACAGCCCGCAATCGCTGCTCACCCGTGCCGACGCGGCCCTCTACAGCGCCAAGGCGGCCGGCCGCAACCGCATCTTCATGCACACCGGCGTCGACATCGTCCCTGCCCAGGAAATGTCGAAGCAGCCCGTCCGGGTGTAACAGGAGGAGACGCTCCAATTCTCGACGCGGAGTGGAATTTCCTCCTATCTTAGGCGCGAGTGTCGCCGGCAGATTGCCCCTGGCCATCCCGCCGCGGCGAAACGTCCGGCGGCGCATCGCGTCGCCCTTCACGAGCCGTCGCCGCAACAAACCGTATCGGCAACTTCTCGTAGGAGCAAACAGTCACCAACGTCCTCAAACGATGACTGGACTCGTCGGTAAACGCATCGGGTTATTGGAGCCCCTGCGGAACTCTATTGCTTAAGGCGCGCACTTACAACACCCCAGACAAGGGCAGGGTTTCGGCGGTGCCATGCCGACTCACGGTCGATTGCACGTCGTATTCCGTTGTGGTATTACAAATGCCGACCACCCAATGAGCAGGTGATGCCAAATCACGCTTCGGGAACCCTGCCATCATCGCAGTCAAACGTCGGCATTGCTCATGCCTGTTTACCTCTCGACCCCGTTCAGTACGAATCCGGAAACCCTTAATTCAGTGCCAAGGATGCTGGGTCGGAGATCCAACAAACCTCTGTAGTGGTTGGTTCAACAGAGGGATTGCTTTTGGCCTCGACGGGCATCAAAATAAAAGCCCGTTGATTCCGACGAATTGAAGAGCCGCCGCGGTCAAGGTCCAACGGGAAATTTCGGACAGGTGGTCCCCGAGGGGAGATTGCACCTTGTCAACTTGATCAACGCTGTCCGGTTTTCGGAGCCCATTTCACGAAATGTCGCGCGGCACTGCAACGACAACGATGTACGGCAATCTGTACGATTTTCCTCACTATTATGACACGATTTTTGGTTTCGGTTGCCGCGACGAGGTGACTTTTCTCATCCAATGCTTCCAAGGACACGCACAGCGTAATGTGCGGCGAATCTTCGAGCCAGCGTGTGGCACCGGACGGCTCTTCGTACCGCTCTCGCGTCGCGGCTTCATCGTCAGCGGTTTGGATATCAACCAACGTGCGCTAACTTATTGTAACGATCGCTTGGCACGGCACGGTTTTAGTCGCTCAGCCTGCGTCGGTGATATGACTCGTTTTCGCTTGCCGCGCAAAGTTGACGCGGCATTTAACCTAATTAATACGTTTCGGTTGCTGACCAGCGAAAACATGGCAGTTGCGCACATGCGGTGCGTGGGTGATGCTGTGAACCAAGGAGGCCTCTATATTCTTGGCCTCCATCTAACCCCCACGGTGGGCCGGCCCCACAGTAGGGAGAGCTATTTTTCCAGAAGGGGCCAGCTTTGCGTCAAGACTACATTGCGAACAACCCGCCGGGATTTATCTGAGCGACTGGAGCGCGTTCGCATCACGTGCGACGTGCGCACGCCGACGAAGCGCATGCGCATCGTCGACGACTTGACGTTTCGTACCTACACGCTACGCCAGCTCGTGTCTCTCTTCGAGAAAGCTATGTGTTTCGAGATCGTCAAGATTTACGATTTCGGCTATGACATTCGTAGGCCGATCGATTTGTCCCCAAGCACCCAGGACGTGGTAATCGTTCTCCGAAAGAGGGCAAATCGCTGAGGCGTCCCATAGCTTTTACCGGAGGGCGGCGTCATGGCGAAGCGAATTCTTGCGATTGACGGAGGCGGCATTCGTGGCGTAATCGCCGCCTCTTGGCTTTGGTTGCTGGAAGAGCAACTGCAGTTCCGATTCGGCAAGAACCTCCACGATGTCTTTGACGTATTCGCCGGAACGTCGACCGGGGCCGTCATAGCCGCTGGTCTGGCCTGCAAAGGCTTTGACGCGGAGCGCATCAGTAAACTCTACCGCCGCGAAGGCGGTAAAATCTTCGACCCCCGCGGCCTTTTGGAGGCGCGGTGGCTCTGGCAGGGACCAAAGTATACAAGTGATGGGCTCCAAGCCGTTTTAGAGCGCGAATTTGGGGACCGAACGCTGCGAGATGTGAGCATTTCCAAAAAGCGGCTGCTGGTCGTGACCTTCGATGCATTCAGATTACAGCCCGTTGTGTTCGACAGCGACAAGCCGGAGCATCACAACTACCGTTTAAGTCAGGTATGTCAAGCGTCAGCGTCCGCCCCGACCTACTTTCCGCCGACGACTTTTTTTTATCAGAATCAGAAGACGCCCTTCTTGGACGGTGGCATGGCGGCCAACAATCCGGCGACCATCGCGATCGCGCGTGTCGCTCAGTCCCAAGGGTGGCCCGGCGCGTTGCTTTGCTCGATCGGTACTGGAAGAGAGCACGAAACGGTTGATGTCGCGAGCGTCAACGATGCCCTGCAGACGCGGTCGAATCTCGGCTGGGCGCGACCCGCGATAAACATGCTGTTCGCTGGAAGCAGCGCCGTCAATGATGAGGTCGCCGCTGCGATCGTACCGGACGGCTACTTCCGATTTCAGACCGACGTGCCGATAGAACAAAGTGCCCTGGACAACGTCAATGAATCGAATTTGGGGAACATTTGCCAGCTGGCAAATGCATATTGGAATCAGGCGGACACCCAGCTTAAAATTGAGCGATTGCTCTCCGCGTTGGACGATGCGCACTTTGCGTCGTTGACGGGAAAATGGGATTCGACGTTTACTTGGGGTGATCGTGTCCGCACCAAAGAACCCCTCAGCGAGATCAGGTTCAACGAAAGCTCCAACGAGCGGGTCATCATCCAGCAGTCCGGAAAGAGTTTTTGCGGTGAGACTGACCGAGAGGTCGACTGCAAATATCCGTCTCGATTCCATGGTCGATTTGTTGGCGAACACG
>DATJTR010000502.1:0-2512 GCA_035503215.1 Pirellulales bacterium | reverse complement strand
CGCGGTGGCGCTGCAGTTCTTCATCGCAATCTATGGCGGCTATTTCGGCGCAGGCATCGGCATCCTCATGCTCACGTCGTTGGCGGTCATGGGACTGCACGACATTCATGAAATGAACGCGCTCAAAAGCGTGCTGGGCACCATCATCAACGGCACTTCAGTCGTCGTCTTCGTCGCCAGCGGCTCGGTCGACTGGCCGTTCGCCACGGCGATGGCCGCCGCGAGCGTCGTCGGTGGCTATGCCGGCGCTCGCGTGGCGCGGCGCATGAATCGCCAGGTGGTCCGCTGGATCGTCGTGACGATCGGCCTGACGTTGGCCGGCTACTATTTCTGGCGGCACTGATTCTTGGGGCACTGGTTCTCGGGGGCACTGCGCGCACGCACGGAACCAGTGGCCGTCGCCCACGGCGCTCTCAATCGGCCATCTGCGACAGTTGATACAAAAAAATCCCGCTGGCGACCGCAACGTTCAGCGAGTCGGTCCCCTTTCCCATGGGAATCGTCACGCGGCGGTCGCAGTGGCCGATCCAGTGCGCTCCCAGGCCGTGCCCTTCGCTTCCCAAGAGCAGCGCGAGCCGCGGCGGCCGCCCGACCGTGGCCAGCGGTTCGGCCGAATCGTCGAGCACCGTCGCCCAGCGCTCGCAGCCCCAATCGTCGGCGAGGGCCGTCAGTTCGGTTTCCAGGTCGGCCGCCTCGACGACCGGCAGTGCGAAACCCGCCCCCATCGACACCCGCAGCACGCGCCGTGAATACGGATTCGGACAGTCGGGACCGAGCACGACCGCGGCCACTCCAAACGCGCCGCCGAGACGCAGAATCGCTCCCAGGTTTTCCGGGTCTTGCACGTTAGGGCAGACCACCACCGTCGCTCGTTCTCCCTGCGGGCGAGGCACGTCGGCGAGCCGGCGGCGCGATGGCCGCCGTCCGCAGGCCAATACCCCGCGGTGGAAATTGAAACCGACAATTTCTTCGATCCACTCGTCGGGCACCACATACACTGCGGTGCCTGGCCCGGCGAGCGATCCGAACCGCTCAAGGTGGCGCAGGCCGACCAGCAGCGACTCGACTTCGAGTTCGCTTGCCAGCAGCCGGACCACCAGCTTTTCCCCCTCGGCCACGAACCGCTCTGACCAACGGGTCGCGTTCGTATCCTTCAGGTGCCGATAGGCGGCCAGCCGCGGATCGTCGAGTGAGTCGATCAGTTGCTGCATGGGAAATCGTGACGGGTGAGTCGGCTCGAGGGTTGGCGGTCGATGCCGGAGTTGGGCCTTGCAGGATCGCAGCGTCTTGCGAGCCGCTAGTCTCTCCCCTCCACCGCGTTTGCCTATTCTAGCAATCTGACTCCTGCGCTTCTCACGGCGCCGGCAGCCGGCTGCTGGCGCGCGAATCGCTATTGGGGCCGCCTTGCTCACCCCGCATTGGGCGGAAAAGTCAATGCAATCGGTAAAGACAACGCAATCGTTAAAGTCTTCCATCCCGTGCCGTCGAATCTAGTGGCGGCCCGCTCGTGGCATTTTCTGTGGCGCCCTTGCGCCTGCATGAATGCTGCGAGGAAGGGCGAACCATCCCTATAGGGTGTGCTAGAACTCGATGGCCAGAATTCGGTTTACGCGTTGGCAATCGCTCCTCATCGCCCTGGCAGCACTCCCGTGGTTGCTAGTATCGGGCGGCGGTTGCTCGCGCGCGTTCTATCGGATAGCCGCCGACCGCGAAGTCGACTTCCTGGTCGGGCAAAAGGCGGCCGACCTGGGTTGGACGATGCCACGGTTCCCGACTTATGTCGACCCGCGCAGCCGATACTTCGACCCCACTAGCCCCGACGCCCCGGCGATGCCGTTCGACGATCCCGTGGCGCACCAATACATGCACAAGGTCAACCGCATGTCGGGTTGGCCCTGCTGGCACGTCTACGGCGATTGGTGGGGGCTGGAAGCCCCGAACTGGCGCGAGGCCATGCAAGGGTATGCCGAATTCAC
The DNA here is from genome assembly GCA_035503215.1 of Pirellulales bacterium. Lineage (GTDB taxonomy): Bacteria > Planctomycetota > Planctomycetia > Pirellulales > PALSA-1355 > DATJTR01. Next base: position 536 of record DATJTR010000502.1, on the reverse strand, counting down.
CGAGGAGGGCAGACTTAAGCTTTCGGCCGAAACGGCGGTTCGGACCGGAATCATCAACTCGGCCTCGTATCGCGCGAACATCGAAACCCTCTACATTTCAGCGCTCGACGTCAGTTCGCAACGGTTCGAATTCGTCACGCAGTTGTATACGACGAACGCCACCAATTACCTCACTGCCGGCGCGCTGTCGCCCGTCGGCGAACAGAACACGCTCACGACGCTGACCACGCCCGGCTTGACGCGGATGTTCGCCGCCGGCGGCACGTTGGCGGTCAACATCGCCAACTCGTTCGTCTGGCAGTTTGCCGGTCCGAACAGCACCAATCAAACCCACTCGCTGCTCAGTTTCAGTTTCCTGCAGCCGCTTTTGCAATATGGCGGACGGGGTTACATCCTCGAGCCGTTGACCATTCTGGAACGCCAATTACTGGCCAACTTGCGCGCCTTTCAGCGCTATCGCCAAGGTTTTTACACCCTGGTGGTGATCGGCGACGCCACGAACGTCAGCGGGCCGCAGCGCGACGGCGGTTTTGGCG
>DATJTR010000501.1:0-5163 GCA_035503215.1 Pirellulales bacterium | reverse complement strand
CCTCGACGGCTTGCCGCCATGGAATCCGCAGCCGATGCCGACCAGGTGCTCATCGGCAACCTACGCCGTCGCGTCGAGCGGCTGGCTCGCGAGATCGGTCCCCGGCATGTCGGGCGCCCAGATGCCCTCTGGGCCGCCCAGGTGTTCGTCGAGCAGGAGTTGGCCGGGCAAGGCTACGCGGTCGAGCGGCAATCGTACCTGGTGTGTGAACAGGAAGTCAGCAATTTGATCGCCGAGCTGCCTGGGACAAGGCGTGCCGGCGAGATCGTCGTGCTGGGTGCTCATTACGATTCGACCCCGACGACGCCGGGAGCCGACGACAATGCCTCGGCGGTGGCGGTCCTGCTGGAAGTTGCCCGGCGGATGCGCTCCCGGCCGTGCGAGCGCACGATCCGTTTTGTCGCCTTTACTTGCGAGGAGATGCCGCACTTTCACACGGGAGACATGGGCAGCCAGGTCTACGCGCGGGCTTGCCGCGCTCTGGGCGAGCGGATCGTGGGGATGCTTTGTCTGGAAATGGTCGGCTATTTTTCCTCAGCGCCAGGCAGCCAGCGCATTCCGTCGGCCATCCCGCGGTGGCTGCGCTGGATCTTCCCGCCTCGAGGCGACTTTCTGGCCGCCGTGGGCAACCTGCGCTCGGGCAAGCTGCTGTGGAACTTCAGCCGCGGATTTCGCCGCGCGAAGCGGCTACCACTGTTCTCGATCCTCTTGCCGGAAGCAATTCACGACATCCGGCGATCGGACAACAGCTCGTTCTGGGACCAGGGTTTTTCGGCCTTGATGCTCACCGACACCAGCTACTTGCGCAATCCCCATTATCACCTGACCAGCGATACTCCCGAGACGCTCGATTTCGAGCGCATGCTGGGAGTCGTGGCGGGCGTGGTGGAAGGACTGTGCCGGGTTGCGCGCGGCCGCTGAACCGCAGGCGGGTCGAGCCGAGCCGCCGAGGTCGTTTGTTCAACACGTCAGAGCGTGTCGGGCGAACTACTTTGCTTGGGCCGCGGCGAAATCGGCCTCGGCCTTCTTTTGTTCGGCTGCCGACAGTTCGGGGTTCGGCGTGGCATCGCCAGGCTCGGTCCCCAAGATCCAACGAATGCCCCCCAGCAGCGATTGCATGTAGGTCGGATTCGCCCACACTTCCTCGCGGTGCCCCAAGCTGATGTAGAACACCTTGCCGTCCCCGTAGTTCTTCACCCAAGCGATCGGCACGTGGTACGGATTCTTCAGGCGCGTTTTGGCCATGTTCAGGCTCATCAGCACGTGAACCTTTTCGGGCTGCCAATGCTTGAACTTGTAGATCTCGTCTTGAATCGTGAACTCAGGCCCCCAGACCTTGCTGGCGGGATGCTGCTGGTCGTGAACCGAGATCGTCACGGTTTCGCCCGCTCCCCAGGGATGGCCGTCGAATGTACCGCCGATCATTTCCCAGTACGGCTCGTAGTCGTGGTAGGTGTCGGTCGCCGAATGCGTGCCGATGAAGCCATGTCCCTTTTGCTTCACCCAGTCGGTGAATAGGTAGTCGCGCACCGCGGGATCGATCGGCAGGTTACCCGTGGTGTAGAAGAAGACGATGTCGTAGCCATCGAGCCGCTGCTTGGTCAGGTCGACGGCGACGTCCTGCGTGGTATCGACGCGAAACAATCCACTGGAAACGCCCAAATTGGTCAGGGCCAGTTCGGCGGGCGCGGGCGCCCCGTCCTTGCGTGTCACCGATCCGTGACGGAAGCCGGCACTTTGCGTGACCATCAAAATCCGCGGAGCCTTCGGGACCGCGTCGTCAGCGAGCAAAACCGCTGGACCAGCCACGACGGCAGTCAGGAACAAGAGCAGGGTCCGCCAGCAAAAAAGTTTCACCAGTTTGATCCTTTGATCGAGGGGGGAATGCGATCGGCATGATAAGGCGGGCTACGACGACTCTATTGCAACATTCGGCTGAGGCGAAAGCAACTGGCCGGCGGAATACCGCGGCAATTAAACTCGCCACGCAACACCTACCATAATGCGACGATTTCCCCCGCTGGTATCAGAAGCCGCCAGGCGGATCGGGCACCATCGCCGGCCCACGGGGGGGAACGGGTCGATCTTCGGCCAAATGCGAAGATATCTCGTCGTAGGCAAATTCGGCGAGCGCCGCGCTGTTTTTTGAGGCAATCAGTCGAGCCGGCGCTTGCCAAAGGCGCCATTTTGAACATACTGGACGGCGTCCGGTGTGAGGCTTGCCTCCCGCCGGCAGCGCCTCCACAGGTACCTGCCCCACCTGTGGAGGCCATTTTTTTTGGCGGAAAGCTTTTGGCCTGCCTTGTGTTTGGCTCGGCTTGCGGTTTCCCGCAGTGCCATTACCACGAGCAGGTACGGTTTTTGCGCCGAGCCAAGCGGCGATTTTGGCGGCCGGTTCGCGCCAGGCATTAGGAGGGAGGGGCAGAAAGCGATCGCTTTCTAGCTGCGCGGTCCCCTCGGCGCGACCGGCAGCCGGCGCCCCCTTGCTCCTCCGGATATGAAGGCGTTTCGACGGTCCTGCTTCGACCGCATGCTAGGCACTGTCTGGCTAGCACGTCTCCCACCCGCACGGCTACCCCCCCTGGCGATCAAGGGCTGCTATCGCTGCCAGCCCGCGCAATTCCCCCGCTCGGCGGCCAAAAGGGGCCGTCAGCAACCGTCCTACTTTACCAAGTCTGCGGGGCCGGGCGTGTCTTCGTCGGCATTTTCGTTACGGCTTACCTTTCTTACTTAACTCGCACGACTGGTACGGCCGATAAAACCGTCACGAGCAAAGCGCCGGCAGCCCGTCGTGGGTGGGCTAGCGTCCCCGTATAGTGCGAGCGAAGTCGATGCGAATCATGCCGAACATCCGCACTGTGTCCTGGATAGCCGGGCTGCTAGGGCTACTCTTGTTGCCCAGCGCGCTCTGGGGACAACAGACCCCGCAGAACTACGACGACGTCTACGCGAACGGCAACGCCGCCTACAGCAACGCGTATCCCGAGAACGAGCGCGGATTGTTGCCGTTTCAACCCACCGGATTCAAGCCGAATTGGAAGTGGTTCGCGCCGGTCGACACCAGCGATTACGGGAACGGCATCCGGCCCCGGAAAGGGTTCTTCTTCAGCTACGAGCGGCTGCTGATGAGCACCTCGCGGGCCGAGCCGACCGGCATCGGTGCCAACAATGCAACGGAAGGTGACACGCTCAACTTCCTGAACGTCGTCACGACTCCCGTCACGGCCCCCGTCACGGGCCCCCAACAGGGACAGGCCGGCAATACGACTTTCAACGCGCCACAGTCAGCTTATCCGCTGTTCCCCAACGCTTCGCCGACCAATCCGCAATTCCCCGGCGCATCGCCGATCAGTCCGGTCTTTTATCAGGGCGGCACCGAACAGGTCGAGGTGCCGTTCTCCGATTTGACCTACTCGAACGTCGTGGGCGGCAACTATAACTCCAGCACCACGGGCGTCCTCACCTCGCGATTCGGAACCGGCAATCGCTGGGAATTCGGCTACATGGACACCGACGACAAGGGTTGGTTGGTGTCGATTCTCGACCATATCAGCTCGGGTCAAAACGTGAGCCTGCCCGGCGGCACGGTGCTGTTCAACGATCCGACGGGCATCCTGCAAGGCTATCAAACGTCGATCTCGGGTGATTTCGACGCGGACCTGAACGGTAACCACATTTACGGCCGAAACGGCTATGCCCTGCCGACGGAAACGGTCACGCAAGGGCAAACCATCGCCAGCACGCCGCCGATCATCTTGCCGCCGGTCATTACCCTGACCTATCCGACCGGCCCGACGTCGCCGGCACCGTTCGACTCGGGGCTCTATTTCCCACAGATTACGTTACTCAATGGCAAGGTCGTCGCGGCGGGCACGCCGGGAAGCATCACTTATCTGCAAGCGGGCGGTGACGAAGTGGTGTTCACTCCCACCTTCACCGCGCTGACGGTTTCGGACAAAATCACGACGACCGGCGTGGAAATCATGCGGATGTATCGGGCCCAGGAACTGCACGGGGGCGGGGTCGTCGACTTCTTGATTGGTGCCCGCTACCTGCAATTGAACGACGTGTTCCAGGTCTATGGCACCGGCGGTCCGTTCGACGCGATGGAGATTACCCAGAAGGTACTCAACAACGTGGTCGGTCCGCAAATCGGTGCCCGCTATGCCAAGCAGCGCGGACGCTGGTCGTTCTTCACCGAAGGCCGGTTCTTCCCCAGTGCTAACTTTGCCGTGGAGCGGAACAACTCGATTTTGGCCAGCAATTCGCAACCTTCGACCACGGCCAACTTGAACGGTAACAACACCAATTCGCTCACCGGAAGCACCGCCTCAACGACTAGTAGTTCGACCTCGTCAACGAGCGGTGCGACGGGCACGAGCTCGGCCAACGCCCAAGGTCCGGCGATCGAGCGTCGCGACGCCCCGGCCAGCCTGCTTTATGGTGCGTTGACTTCCAGCGCGAACCTGAACAACCTGCAATTCAGTCCGGCCTGCGAATTCCGCGCGGGCACCAACTTGTGGCTGACGCAAGCGGTCAACCTGAAGTTCTCGTATACGGGCATCTTCCTGCCCAACATGACCCGGGCATCGAACAGCATCGATTACACGCTGCCGAACATCGGCATCATCAATGGCGATCACCATCAAGCCGTGATTCTCAACGGCTTGACTCTCGGTATCGAAATCAACCGTTAAGAAGCCAGGCGCGGTGGCCCGAGTGGAACGGGCGCCACGCGGATAACGAACGGCAAATAGCGCCGCGGCCCGTCGGCGCGCCAAATCAGAGTTCGCCCCGGGCGCACCCAACCGCGGGGCCTAACGACCGGCCGCGGCAGCAAACCGCTCGGTTGCTTGGGGTAGATACAGAAATCGCGGCGCCAGAGCGCGCCGCGATGCCGTGGCTGGGAGCCGACGGTTCAGGTCACGCTCACGCGCTCGCGAATCTCTTCCAGTTCGCAGGCCAGGCGATGCCGCAACGGGCTCTCGGGACGCAACTCTTCCAGCAGCGCTTCTGCCTTGTTGCAAGCATCGGCGCTAATGTCGCCCTTGAACAGACGTTGCCAGCTTCTCGAGACTTCTTGCTCAGTGAGCACTTATCACTCCTTGAACGAGGCGGCTAAGGGGTAATAAGCCCTAATTCTACTAGGGCTGTGGATTGTTG
>DATJTR010000500.1:0-14447 GCA_035503215.1 Pirellulales bacterium | reverse complement strand
AAAGAACGTCCGCTGTTTTCCGTCGAGCAGCTTGGGGAGGCTGTTTGACGCCGTAGCGGCGTTGATGGGTTTTACGCGGCTGCCGACGTTCGAAGGGCAGGCGGCAATCTGGCTGGAGCACCAAGCCCATGGCATCCCGCCGCAGGCGCCCTATCCATTTGACGATTTCGATCCACGGGCGATGCTGTCTGCGATCGTTCGCGATCGCCGCTCGGGCCGAGCAGTGGGCGAAATCGCGGCCGCATTTCATGCCGCGTTGGCTAGGGCGATCGTCGAAAAACTTCGCGAACTATGCAGCAAGAACCGCATCGGTACCGTGGCGCTCTCTGGCGGGGTCTTTCAAAACGAGCGACTGTTGAATGCCGTCCTCGAGTCCCAGCCACAGCTTCCTGGCATCCGTCTGCTGGTAAACGAAAGCGTGCCGGTGAATGACGGCGGCGTTTGCCTCGGGCAGGCCGCGATCGCCGCGTTCGCGCGCTGAGCGCGCCGGCTTCGCCAACCAGGCAAGAGCGCCTCAGGCCAGAATCTCGCGGACGACGCGGCCGGAAACGTCGGTCAGGCGGAAGTCGCGGCCGGCGTATCGATAGGTGAACTTCTCGTGATCGAAACCCATCAGATGCAAGATCGTGGCGTGCAGATCGTGGACGTGGACTTTGTTTTCCACCGCTTTGAAGCCGAAATCGTCGGTCGCTCCGTGGACGTAACCACCCTTCACGCCGCCGCCGGCCAACCACATGCTGAAACCGTAATGGTTGTGGTCGCGCCCCTTGGTGAGGCCGTTGTTCACGACGACGGCCGGCAACTCGACGGTCGGCGTGCGGCCGAACTCGCCCCCCCACATCACCAGCGTCTCGTCCAACAGACCGCGCTGCTTGAGATCGGTCAGCAGCGCCCCGATCGCCTGATCGCACTCGGCCGCCAACTTGCGATGGTCCTGAATGTCGTCGTGAGAGTCCCAAGGCTGGCCGGCACCGTGCCAAAGCTGCACGAAGCGCACGCCGCGTTCCACCAGCCGCCGGGCCAACAGCATTTGCCGCCCTTGAACGCCCGGTCCATACAGGTCGAGAACGTGCTGCGGTTCATCGCTGACGTCGAACACGGCGGCAGCCTCGGCTTGCATGCGATAAGCCAGCTCGAACGATTGAATGCGGGCGTCAAGCAACAATTCACCCGACCGCTGGCGGCGATGCTCGGCGTTCAGTTCGGCCAACAGGTCGAGCTGCCGTCGCTGGGCAGCAGGCGTAGAATGAAGGTTCTTCAAATTCTGGATCAACTCGGCCGGATCGGTGGCGCGCGGATCGATCGACGTTCCCTGGAACACGCCCGGCAGAAACGCCGATTGCCAATTCTGCCGGCCGACGGTCGGCATTCCGCCGGGGCAGAGGACGACAAAACCGGGTAAGTTCTCGTTCTCGGTCCCCAGGCCATAGGTCAGCCACGATCCCAAGCTCGGCCGGGGCAAGCGCGCCTCGCCGCAGTTCATCAATAGGCAAGAGGGTTCGTGATTCGGAATGTCGGCCACCATCGAACGGATGACCGTGACGTCGTCGATGCAGCGCGCCGTATGCGGAAAGATTTCGCTGACTTCGATTCCGCTTTGGCCCCAGCGCTGGAACGCGAACGGCGAGGGGAAGGCCGTGCCGGTCTTGCGTTCGGTCGAAAGGTGGAAGGGCAAATCCTGGCCGGCGTATTTGACCAGCGCAGGCTTGGGATCGAACGTGTCGACGTGGGATGGCCCGCCGTTCATGAACAAATGAATGATGTGCTTGGCCTTAGCTGGAAACTGAGGCGACCGCGCCGCCAGTGGATGGCCGGTTGCGATTGCCGGCGCCGCCGACGTTTCGGCCGCCGTGGCCGCCTGGCCCAACAACGGGCCGAGCGCCAGTACCCCCAAGCCCATGCCGGTCCGTTCGAGTAACGCGCGCCGAGTGAACGGCCGTTGCGTTAGGGCCTGCCTGAATGATTCGATTCCTTGCATGGCATCAGTCCACGAAGATGAACTCGTTGGAAAGGAGTAGGACTTGGGCAAAGTCGGGCCACGCGCCTCCCGCGGCGAGGAAAGATTCTGCCGATCGCATTTCGTCGGCGCTGGGCAAGCGGCCGAGCGCCAGGCGAAATATCGCAACGATCCGCTCGTCAGTCGCCGGCGTTTCTTGGGCGCCGCTGGCGGCAGTTCGCTCGGCCAAGGCTGCCGCTTGCGCGACGACCAGCGGATTGTTGAGCAAGAACAGGGCCTGCTGCGGAACGGTCGTCATGTGCCGGAGCGGCGTATGCGTGTCGGGGCTGGCAAAGTCGAAGTTACCCAGCATACCGGCCAAGTTCTGCCGATCGACCAGCCCATACATCGTCCGGCGGCGGTTGTCGGCGGCTGCCAGGTCGACCGGCGGCCCGCCAACGGTCGGGTCCAATCGCCCGGCGGCGGCCAGCATCGCGTCACGCAGCGATTCGAATTCGAGCCTCTGCCGATTCATCCTCGCCAACAGCCGGTTTTCCGGATCGCGTGCCGCCGCGTCTGGCCGATCGGCACTCGACTGTTGATACGTGCTGGAGAGCAGGATCCAGCGATGCAACTGTTTGATCGACCAGCCTTCCTGGACGAAGCGATCGGCCAGGTAGTCGAGCAACTCCGGATGCGATGGTCGGTCGCCGCGCAGGCCGAAATTGCTGGGCGAACCGACCAGCCCCGCGCTGAAATGGTGCAGCCACACCCGGTTCACCAGCACGCGAGCCGTAAGCGGATTGGTCGGGCTGGCGATCGCCTGGGCCAGATCCAGACGAGCCGTCGCCGCGGCGAACGGTTTTGGTTCGTCGCCAACAAGTGCCGCAAGAAAATGCCGCGAAACCGCCGACCCGCGACGGGAAGGGTCGCCGCGGAGGAAGACGCGCGGATCGTAGGGGGCCGGCCGCTCGGACAGAACGTGCGCTCGGGCCGGCGACCGCAGGGACTGGGCAAGCAGTTCATTCAATCGAGTGCGCAAGGCCATGATGTGGTCGTGGACCGGCGACTCGTAGAGATAAAAGTCAACCGCTTCAACCGGCGTCACGTTGGTCGGCGAATCGACGCCGGTGAGCAGCGCGAGCAGTTCCACCTGGTCCGGATCGTCAGCCGCTGAGTTCCTTGGAGGTGTCACCGGCAAACCGTCGGCCGACAGCTCGACAAGCAAAACGTTGTCCAAGACACCGTCAGCCAATCCATTTTCGCCGGTGACCGTGGCGTCGGCAAAACTAACCGTCACGGCGGGGCCGTCGGCGAGAAAATCGAGCGTTACACATTGAAATTTGGCCGGAGCGCTTCCCGCCTGTGAAACCGTTTGCTCGGCCAGCGGTTGCTGGCCTGCGATGCGAACACGTGCGGTCTGCGCATCGGCCGCGTTGCCGCTGCCAAAAACCGCGTAATCGAACGACAGGCGATAACGGACGCCGGGCCGGGTGGTAATTGTTTGCGAAAGGACTGCCGTGTGCCCCGTAGGGGGCTGACTGGCCGACGTTCCATCGCCGAACACCGCGGCCAGATTGCCGTCGGTCACTCCCTCGCTTGACAACGTGCAAAACCGGCTTCCCGCGAGGTGCCAGTCCGACGGCGCCTGGTTGTCGACGGCCCCCTCTTGCTCGAAACTGCCGTTTGCGATCAGGTTGGCAGGCTCTCGTGCGGCGCGGAAACGCCGATAGGCGCCGCCGAGCAGCTCGCCGTAAACACGGGCCACGTCGGCCATCGACCCAAGCTGCACGGCCTCGAGCGCCGACAAAACCAGGGCGTTGGCCCGCGGAGTGGCCGGATCGGAATTGTGACGCGAACGTAATTCGGCCAAAACTTGCCGAGCACGACTTGGAAAATCATCATGCGTCTCGATGGCGGCCAAGGCACTCCACGGGGCGAGCGCCGGCCGTTGCGATCGCTCGGCCGACTCGAAGCAGTCCAACCACCGCTCGGCGACGAAATGCCGCACTTCGCGGGGTGCCGCAGGCAAGGGGACCAAAAAACGCCGACGTCCTTCCAGCGCGGCCCCCAGGTAGGCACCCACGTTGGATCGCAACTCGTGAAGCAATCGATCGTGTGCCTGCTGTTGATAGTCGCGCAGCGCCGACTCGGCCGACTGGATTTCCTTCGCCTGGGCCGCTAGATCCGAATCAGACGGCGGAAGTTCGATGGGCGCGGGCACTGGCGGCACTTCGCTGCTGTCGAAGATGCCGTACAGCGAATAGTAATCGGCCGTGGGAATGGGATCGAATTTGTGGTCGTGGCAACGGGCACAAGTCACCGTCAAGCCCAGCAGCCCGCGCGTGGTGACGTCGATGCGATCGTCGATGATGTCGTGCCGATTGCCCGTGAAGTTGCGGCCGAGAGTGAGAAAACCAAGAGCGGCCAACGGCCGGCGATCATCGCTCGTCGGCAGCAGGTCGGCCGCCAATTGCTCGATGAGGAATTGGTTGTAGGGCAGATCGGAATTGAAAGCCCGCGTCACGTAATCGCGATAAGTGAAGGCGAACAAAAGTCGCCGCTCTTCCTTGAGTCGCACGTATTCCTTGGTGTCGGCATAGCGTGCCACGTCGAGCCAATGCCGGCCCCAGCGTTCGCCGTAATGGGGCGAGGCGAGCAACCGCTCGACGACCGTCTGAAACGCGGTGGACGAGGTGTCGGCTTCGAACGCCGCAATTTCGTCGAGCGTCGGCGGCAGCCCAATCAGATCGAAGCTTACTCGCCGCAGCAGGGTGCGGCGATCTGCCGGTGGTGAGGGGGATAGATCATTTTGCTCCAGCCGAGCGAGGATGAAGGCATCAATGGGAGAGGTGATCCAGTCGGCCTGGCGTACCGCGGGCAATTCCTGCGGACGGACCGGCTGGGCAGCCCAATGGGTTTTCCAAACGACCGTTGACGCCTTGGACGGATCGGAAGGATTCGAGTCGCCCTCCGGCCAGATCGCTCCCTGCCGCACCCAGTCGGTGAGCAGCGTCACTGCCGCTGCCGGCAGCCGCTCGTCCGGGGGCATTTCGAGATCTGCATCGGCATAACCAATCGCGACGATCAACCGGCTCTTCTCGGGAGCGCCAGGTACGACGACCGGACCATGTTCGCCCCCTCTGAGCAATGCGGCCCGCGAGTCGAGCCGCAGGCCGCCCTCTTGCTTTTGCGGGCCGTGGCACTTGTGGCAATGCGCGACGAGCAGAGGCCGAACGTGCTTCTCGAAAAATTCGAGCGAAGGCGATGAAGCTTGTGTCGAAGGCGGGTCGGCGGCTGGCAGCGCGCGCGGGAAACAACAGAATGCCGCCAACAGTAGCACGAAGAGGATGCGGCCGCATCGTGATTCACGATTCAACGAAAGCGCCAAGGTGAACGTCCCTCGTCAAACGGCCGTACATCCAAACGGTCGTCGTTTCAACGTGGCGTCAGTCTACTGGGGCCACGCTGTGATGATCGTCTTTCGGCTCGGGCAGGAAGGCGGCGAACAAAGCTGCGGGCAGGAACAAGTAGCCGGCATACAACAGCGCCAATCGGTAATCGCCGACCTTCGAGAACAGTCCGAAAAAGACCGTGCCGAAGGCCGCCGCGACGCGGCCAATATTATAGCAGAAGCCCGCGCCCGTGGTCCGCAAAAGCGTGGGAAACAAGGGGGGCAGATACATCGTGAACAGTCCAAACACCCCCTGAAAAATCCCCATCAGGATCAAATAATAAAACGATCCGTCCGGCCCACGCACCGTGCCGTAGGTGATCGTCATCGACACGGCGTAGCCCGAACACATCAGTACGATCGCCCAACGGTAACCGATTACGCGAGCGATCGCCGCCGCCAGGAAATTTCCCACGATCGAACAGACCATCACCAGGGTCATCGCCTGGCTGACGAACCGACTCCGTTCGGCGTCGGTCCAACTTGCCAGCTCGGGCAGGTTGCGCAAAAACTGCGGATACCAGAACAGGAACGCCCAGTGGGCGCTGAGCGAAAGCGAGCAGACGGAGATCGTCAGTAAAGTGACCTTGAGAACCCGTCCGCGGAACAAATCGGCAAGGCGCGGATCGACGCCGTGAGCCCGGTCCTTGGCGGCGTGCCATTCTTCGGGCTCGGGCACCGCGAAGCGAATCCAGAGCACCAGCAAAGCCGGCAAAATTCCCACAAGAAAAACCCAGCGTGGTGACAAGCCAGCCATCACAAACACAACCAAGCCGGCCAACATCGTTCCCAGGTTAACCGCGGTTTGCAGCACGGCCGCCAACCAGGGCCGCCAGCGGCGGGGCCACGTTTCCGAAATCAGCGCCGATCCAACCGCCCATTCGCCGCCGATGCCGAGCGCGGCCAGAAACCGAAACAGCATGAGCTGCCACCAGGTTTGAGCGACGAACGACAATCCGGTGAAGGAAGCGTAGGTGAGAATCGTGAGCATCAACGATCGGCTGCGGCCGATGCGATCGCCCAAGCGGCCGAACAAACTGCCGCCGAGCGCCCAGCCGACGAGAAACGCCGCTTGGATCCAAGATCCGTAATAACCGACGCTGGGGTCGGTGCGCGCCGAATCGTGCGGCACGCCGAGCAGTTCGGCCACGAACGGGGCCGCCACGAGCGTGTACAAGTGCATGTCGAGGCCGTCGAACAACCAACCCAGCCAGGCGGCGGCCCCCGATTTCCATTGCACGGCCGACAAGTCGCGGAGGCGCGTGATTTCGGCCGCGGCCGGCCGTGGCGCGGCATCGCCAGGCGGGGCTGGGGCCGAGGATGGCAGCGGTGGCGGCACAGGCGACATGAGCGAAAGTTCCTAACGGTTCGATGCGAATCCCGAAGATTTCAGATGTCATCAGGGCGTTACGATGATGACACACGACACACCGCGACGCAAAGATCGGCGGCGGCGCGCCATCACTACGGCCGCATCTTCACCTGGGCCGGGTTGATCGCCTTATATTTGCCCTTGTTGGCAGTGATCTCGAACGCCTGGGGAACCGACTCCAGGCCGGAGAGGACGTGCCGAATTGTCGGGGCGAGATCGACTCGACCGGAGGCAACCAGGCGGACGGTGTGCTCCAGGTGCTGCGGCGTGCTGATGTCGGGAAACAGGTAGCGCAGGCTCCGTTCGCGGAGCGTGTCGATGTTGATCTCCAACGGCTGGCCAAACCACGAGACGCCGATGATCTTGCCGCCCGGGCGGACGGCGTCGATCGCCTGCAACAGCGTGCGGTTGCCGGCCAGGCCTTGCCGGGCACTGCCGCCGGCACACTCGAAAACGACGTCGGCGCCGATGCCGTCGGTCAGGTCGCGAATTGCAGCCACGAGGTCGCACTCGGTGGCGTTCAACGCATGATCGGCACCCAACTGGCGCGAAATCTCGCAGCTCTCTTCGCGAACGTCGACCGTAATGATCCGACCGGCGCCGCTCACCCGCGCCAATTGCATGCACTCCAGGCCCATGCTGCCTTGCCCAAGCAAGACGATCGTGTCCCCGACCTCCAACTCAGCCGTTTGAACGGCGGCCACACTGTCGCTGAGCGATTGCAGGCAAGCGGCCACGCTGTCGGAGATACGGTCATCGACTTTGACGAGCGCGATGGCGGGCAATAATGCCAACTCGGAAAAACAGCCCGGCAAATCGAAACCGATCACGGGGCCCGAGCGGCAGAGCGCACTGCGCTCGGAGTTGCAGAGCGAGCAATCCTGGCAGGGAAGCTTGGCCCGGGCGGCGACCCGATCGCCCCGCCGATAGCCGGTCACGCCACGGCCAACTTCGACGATGCGAGCGCAAAACTCGTGGCCGAAAAGTTGCACCGGCGCTTCGAGCTGCAGCCGCCTTTTGATCCGATCAAAGGCCAGCGTGGGAATGCCGCAGGCGAGTTGGGCCTCGGTCACGCTCGGCTGCACCACCAACGGTTCAACCACGACATGCCCGGGAGGACAAGCGGGATCGGCTACTTCGTCCAACCGCAGATCGTTGAAACCATAGAATCGCCAAGCTTTCATCGGAGAGGTCTCGCGAACGGCCGACTGATAGCGGCACAATCCTTTACGCCGGCAGGGCGGTGAACTTTTGCAGGGTGTGGCTGTCGGTGCCGACCAGCCCGGTACGGATGCCGGTCGTGTGGTTGACTTCGCAAACGTAAAAATCGCCGCGCGAATCGATCCAGACGTCGTGGGGCGACCAAAAATCGCCCGCGGCACAAGGATTCGCGCCGCCACCCCAGCGGGCCAAAAGCTCGCCAGCCGGGGAAAAGATGCTCAGCCGTCCGCCGGGCGCGTCGGGCGAGGGAGGCACGTTGCCCGGGAACATGCCGGCATAGTATCCCAGCTCAGCGACAAACACGCGGCCCTCTCGGTCGATGAAAACCTCGCAGGGTCGGGCGACGTCGGTCCACTGATCGATGAATTTCCCGTCGGACGTGAAACGCTGCAGGCGGCTGTTTTCGCGATCGGCCACGTAAACGATGCCCTGGCGATCGACGGCGATGCCGTGCGGCACGTGGAACTGGCCCGGGCCGGCGCCCGGCTCACCCCAGGTTTGCAGCAGCCGTCCGTCAGGACTGTAGCGGTGGACGCGGGCGTTGCCGTAACCATCGGAGACATAGATCTCGCCGTCGGGGGAAAGAGCCACGTTGGTCGGAAGATTGAACGGACCCGCGGCGCGGCGGATCGTGCGATAGTCAAAACCCGTCGAGCCGGTATCCGACGGCCGCCCGCTGAGGCCCAGGGTCATGAGCAATTTGCCTTCGGGAGTGAGGCGGCGAACCGTGTGATCCGAGTCGTCAGTGAGATAGACGGTGTCGTCCGGACCGATATGAATGCCGTGCGGGCGGACAAAGGGGACGTCGTGCCAAGTATGCAGATACTTGCCTTCGCGGTCGAACACTCGCAGGCGATTCGGGGTGCGCGTGAAGAGAAAGACGCGATCGAGCGAGTCAGTGGCGACGCCGATGACTTCACCCAGCTCCTCTCCCGCGGGCAATTGGCACCAAGTGCTATCGGCGGCGAACCGCAGTTGGCCATGGCCGACGATCGTCTGGTTTTGGGTCGCGGGGGTGCTCATGAAGCCTCTGGTTCCAGCGGTGCTGCCCGGATGACTGGGCTGTGACGAAGATGCGTGTGATCGAGTGTAGCGCGCCGGCACGAGCATTGCCACTGGCTCGCCCGACGAGCCCACGCGCCAGCGGCGGTTTACGAGCTGATCTACGGGTTTCGCGTCTCCCACACAGGGGGCGCGCCGACCGATTTGGTGCGAATGCGGTAGAGGCCACGGTCGATGGTCACGTAGAGCGTGTGATTGTCGGGGCCGACGCCAAACTTCACGTTGCTGGGGATTCCCCGCCAATCGTCGAACAGGCCGGTTTGATTCCCCGGGCCGGTCGGCAAGAACGCCAAAAGCTTACCGGCTGGGTCGACAACCAGAACCCCCGGCCTGGCAAGGCTCCGGCAGGCCGCATAGACATTGCCTCCCGCGTCGACCGTGATGCCGTCGCAGCCGTTTTCTTGGCCGAAGTCGGCCAGGGTCCGTTTCGGCCCGCGGACGAGTCCTTCGTCGTCGAGGCCGAAGGCGTAAAGCCGCATCGCGCCGCGCTTGGGGGCCGGATCGAGCGGAGACAGTCGATTGCCGCCGTTGTTGTGATCGCCAACATAGAGCGTCCGCTCGTCCGGACTGAGAGCGATGCCGTTGGGCATTTCCACGTCGTGCGTGACTTCCGTGACCGTTGGCTCCTTGCCAGGACCCCCAGGCTCGATTCGATAGACGGCCTGCTGGGTCAGCTCGCGCGACTCGCCACCGGCGTAGCGCGGATCGGTGAAATAAACTCGATCCTTGTGGTCGACGCAAAGATCGTTCGGCGAATTCAGCCGCTTGCCAGCGAACCGATCGGCCACTACGGACCGCTCGCCGGTGGCCAGATTCCAGCGGGCGACGCAACGTCCGCCGCCATCGGCACCGTCGCACGCCAGCAGGCGGCCCGCGCGATCAATTGCCAGCCCATTGGCCTTGCCGCCATGGGCCGTGAACAAACTGACGGTCGCTGTGCGGGGGTCGTAGCGGTGGATCATCGTCTCGTCTTCCGGCCCGAACGGCAAGTCGGTGAAATAGATCGTGCCATCGGGGGCGGCGGCCGGTCCTTCAGTGAGTCCGCTGTTGAGCCGGGCGGTTCGCTCAAAGATTCGTTCCAGCGCCGCATCGGGTGCAAAGATCGGATTGTCCGGCGGCTCGGCGACGGCCCCGACAATCAAGCACCCGGTCGCCAACGCGGACAGGAAGGCCGAACTGATCATGATGCCTTCCCTCTCTAATGCAGGCCTTTTGACGCGCTGCTCGCCGAGATCCGTGCCAGAGGGCCGGCCTCGTCGGCCGAGCGGTTCACGGCGCAAGCGCCTGAGCGACGATTTTCTGCGCTTCGGTGATAATCGCATCCAAATGACCCGCGTCCCGAAAACTCTCGGCGTAAATCTTGTAAACGTTTTCGGTGCCGGAGGGCCGGGCCGCGAACCAGCCGCTGGCAGTCGTCACCTTCAGCCCGCCGATCGGGGCATTGTTGCCCGGCGCCCGGGTGAGCTTGGCCATGATCGGCTCGCCCGCCAGCTCGGTCGCCTTGACCAGTTCGGGCGAAAGGTTCTTGAGCACCGACTTTTGCTCGGGCGTGGCCGGGGCGTCGATCCGGGTGTAGTACGACGTGCCGAACTCGGCGGTCAGCTCGCGATAATGTTCGCCAGGATCCTTGCCCGTACGGGCGGTGATCTCGGCGGCGAGTAAGTCCATCACCGGGCCGTCCTTGTCCGTGGTCCAAGGCTTGCCATCCATTTCGGAGAAACTGGCGCCCGCACTTTCTTCACCGCCAAAACACATCGAACCATCAAACAGACCCTGGGCAAAGAATTTGAATCCGACCGGTACTTCCGACAAGCGTCGGCCAAGTTTGGCCACCACCCGATCGATCATGCTGCTGCTCACCAGCGTTTTGCCGACCGCGGCCTGGCGCGACCAGCCGGGCCGATGCTGCAATAAGTAGCGGATCGCCACGGCAAGATAATGGTTCGGGTTCAACAACCCCACCGAGGGTGTCACGATGCCGTGGCGGTCGGCATCGGGATCGTTGCCGAAGGCGACCTGATATCGATCCTTCAGGCCGACTAGCTTGGCCATGGCATACGGGCTGGAGCAATCCATGCGGATTTGGCCGTCGTGGTCGACCGTCATGAACGAAAAGGTGGGATCGACCTGCTTGTTGACCACTTGGATATCGACGCCATACAGAGCGTTGATCGGCTCCCACAAAGGAAGCGACGCTCCCCCCAGCGGATCGACCGCCAGTTTCAGCCGCGCGGCGCGGATGACGGCCATATCCACGACCTGCTTGAGATCGCGCACGTAGGGAGTGATGAAGTCGGTTTCATGCGTGGTGTCGGCCTGGATTGCCGTGGAGTACGGGACGCGGCGCACCTCGCGGTTGCCGGCCTCCAATAGCGCGTTGGCACGCTTTTGCATCCAGGCGGTCACGTCGGTGTCGGCCGGGCCGCCGTTGGGCGGATTGTATTTGAATCCGCCATCGCGGGGTGGATTGTGCGACGGAGTGGCAATCAGGGCGTCGGCCAGATGTTCGGTCCGAGCGCGGTTGTAGCTGAGCACCGCGCGCGAAACGACCGGCACCGGAGTCACGCCGTCGCGGGCCGCAATCAACGTTTCGACGCGATTGGCGGCCAGCACCTCGAGCGCCGTCCGCTCTACTGCCGCGGACAGCGCGTGCGTGTCCTTGCCGACGATGATCGGACCATCAAACCCCTGGCTCTGCCGGTAGTCGCAAACCGCCTGGGTGATGGCCAGGATATGCGCTTCGGCGAAGGTTCCATCGACCGACGTTCCCCGGTGGCCGCTCGTGCCGAACGACACTCGCTGGTTGGGATCGGCAAAATCGGGTTTGCGCTCGTAATAGTCGCGCTCCAAACGCGCAACATCGATGAGCATGTCCGGAGTCGCCGGCTTGCCGGCCCGGGGGTCAATTCCCATCAGTCGTTCTCCTCGAATCCTCTCTCAACACTGCAAGCTGGCTGCGGGGTCTGCGGGGCCAAGCGGGATCGCCCGCGTCATTTCCCGATGGGCCAGGTCCAATTGCGGACTTCCGGCATGTCCTGACCGTAGCGGGCGACATACTGCCGGTGCTCGACCAGTTTGTCGCGCAGCGTTTGTTTAAGATAGATCCCCTTTTCTCCCGCCTGCGGAACGCGGTCGATCGTATCCATGACCAGGTGAAACCGATCGAGCTCGTTCAGCACGGTCATGTCAAACGGCGTGGTGATCGTTCCTTCTTCCTTGTAGCCGCGGACATGTAGATTGCCGTGGTTCGTGCGGCGGTAAGTCAGGCGATGGATCAGCCAAGGGTAGCCGTGAAAGGCGAAGATGACCGGTTTGTTCTTGGTGAACAATTCGTCGAACTCGACGTCCGTGAGGCCGTGCGGATGTTCGGTTCGCGGCTGGAGCTTCATCAGGTCGACGATGTTGACCACGCGAACCTTCAGATCCGGCAAATGCTCGCGTAGGATCGACACGGCGGCCAACGTCTCCAGCGTTGGCACGTCGCCGCTGCAAGCCATCACCACGTCGGGCTCGGCCGATTGGTCGTTGCTGGCCCACGGCCAGATGCTGATGCCCGCCGTGCAATGCTTCACCGCCTCGTCCATCGTCAGCCACTGCGGCGCGGGATGCTTGCCGGCGACGACGACGTTGACGTAATGCCGGCTGCGCAAGCAGTGATCCATCACCGAAAGCAAGCAGTTGGCGTCGGGCGGCAGATACACCCGCACGATCTCGGCCTTCTTGTTGGCCACATGGTCGATGAACCCGGGGTCTTGATGCGTGAAACCGTTGTGGTCTTGCCGCCAGACGTGAGACGCCAACAAGTAATTGAGCGAGGCGATCTTCCGCCGCCAGGGCAAACCGGCCGTGACCTTCAGCCATTTGGCATGCTGGTTGAACATCGAATCGACGATGTGAATGAAGGCCTCGTAACAGTTGAACACGCCGTGCCGGCCGGTGAGCAGATATCCCTCCAGCCATCCCTCGCATTGGTGCTCGCTGAGCACTTCCATGACTCGGCCGCTGGGGGCCAAAAAAGCATCCCCCGCCACGGTGCGGGCTTCCCATTGCCGCTGCGTGACTTCGAACATCGCCTCCAATCCGTTAGACAGCGTTTCGTCGGGGCCGAACATGCGGAAATTGCGCTGCTCGCGGTTCAGCGTGATGACGTCGCGAAAGAACTTCCCCAGCACGTGCGTGTCGCCAATGCCGCGAACGCCGCGCGCGGAAACGTCGACTGCGTAATCGCGGAAATCGGGCAGTCGCAAGTCGCGCAGCAAGATGCCGCCGTTGGCGTGCGGATTGGCTCCCATCCGTCGCTCCCCCTGCGGAGCCAATTCGGCCAGCTCGGGCTTCAGTCGCCCCTGGTCGTCGAACAATTCCTCGGGCCGGTAGCTGCGCAGCCATTCTTCCAACTGTCTCAGATGTTCGGGATGCGCGGCCGGATCGGACAGCGGCACCTGGTGCGATCGAAACGTCCCTTCGTTCGGCACGCCATCGATCATCTTCGGCCCGGTCCAGCCCTTGGGCGAATTGAGCACGATCATCGGCCAGCGCGGCCGCGTCAGGTCGCCATGCACGCGGGCATTCTGCTGAATCCGCTTGATATCCTCCACGGCCAGGTCGAGCGCTTGGGCCATGGCCTCATGCATCAGGGCCGGTTCGTGCCCCTCGACGAAATAGGGGGTCCAACCGTAGCCACGCAGCAACTGCTCCAGTTCTTCATGCTCGATGCGTGCCAGGATCGTGGGATTCGCGATCTTGTAGCCGTTGAGATGCAGGATCGGCAGCACTGCACCATCGTTGACCGGATTGAGGAATTTGTTGGAATGCCAAGCCGTGGCGAGCGCTCCGGTTTCGGCCTCGCCATCGCCGACGACGCAGGCCACGATCAGGTCGGGATTATCGAATACAGCCCCGAACGCATGGCTCAGCGAGTAGCCCAGCTCGCCTCCTTCGTGAATGGAGCCGGGACACTCCGGCGAAGCGTGGCTGGGAATTCCACCAGGGAACGAGAACTGGATGAACAGTTTTCGCAGCCCGGTCTCGTCCTGGCTGATGCTGGGATAGACTTCGCTGTAAGTGCCTTCCAGATAGGTGTTCGACACGACCGCCGGTCCGCCGTGCCCGGGGCCCGAGACATAAATCATGTCGAGGTCATACTTCTTGATGACTCGATTCAAATGGACGTAGATGAAGTTCTGCCCCGGCGTGGTACCCCAATGCCCCAAAAGCATCCGTTTGACGTCGCCGAGCACCAGCGGTCGCTTGAGCAGTGGGTTGTCGTAAAGATAAATCTGGCCGACGGAGAGGTAGTTGGCCGCCCGCCAGTAGGCGTCCATTTTTTCCAACAGATCGTCGGAAAGTGTCTGCGTTGCGTCCATGATATCGGTCGTCATGGCATTTCCTTTCCTGCCCAGAAA
>DATJTR010000499.1:0-3134 GCA_035503215.1 Pirellulales bacterium | reverse complement strand
CTCGACGCCAATGAGCAGGTTTTCGAGGACCGTCAAGTTGGGGAAGAGTTGCAGCTCCTGGTGAACGATCGAAACGAGACCCGGACGGTCGGCGGCTCCGAGCTGCCTTCCGTCCAGCTGCACGGTTCCCTCATCCTCATGAACCTCGCCCGCCAGGACGTGAATGAGCGTCGACTTCCCCGCACCGTTCGGACCGGCCACACCGACGACCTCACCGGGCTTGGCTGCAAGATCAAGCGAGTTCAGCGCGAGCGTGCTGCCGAACCGCTTGGTAATGCCGGTAAGCTCCAGCACTTCCAACAGCCTCCAAGTTGCCGATGGCGAGGCGCCGACGAGGGCCGGTCCGCACGCCGCTAATCGGTAACGCCGTTGTTCGGAATCTTGGAGTAGATCTTGAGCGCTTCGTCGATGTTGGAGGAGTTCCAGATATCGGGTGTGACATATGTCCACTGGGTCGACGGCATCTGGTGCTCGAAGAGCACGTTGGCGCACGCGAGCGCCCAGTTCTTCCCTTGGAGGTCGTACCGCTGATCGACGGTGCCGATCAGCAGGTTCTGCTTGAGCTGCTGCACCAGCAGGGCGTTCAGGTTGAAGCCGAGGCCGAACACCTTGCCCTGGAGGTGGTGCCGCGCGATGATCTGCGCGATCTGCTGCCCGCCCCAGTCCGTGCTAAAGTAGAAGAAGACATCGGGGTGACTCGTCATGAAGCTTTGCAGGTCCGAGAGGACCGTGGCCGGATCGAAGCCGACCATGAACATGTTGTTCCAGTTGTCGATAAAGTGAACCTGCGGGTAGGCCGCCTTGATCGTCTCCTCGAAACCGCGCGCACGACCCTGTGCCCACGGCTGGGTGACGTCGCCGCTGATGATTTCGACCTGCTTGCCGTTGAAGGTGTGGTGCGTTTCCTTGGCCCACTTGACGGCGTAGCGGCCGGCGACTCTCCCCGACTGGTTCGCAAACGTCATGTCGTGGGCATCGGGGTAATCGTCATCCGAAAAGACCGAGATCCGCTTGGAGGTCTGGGAGTCGGCATTCACGGTGAACACCGGCACGCCCTCTCCCATGGCACGATCGATGAGGTTGTTGAAGGCGCCAGGGGGGTTCGGGTCAACCCCAAGACAGTCATACTGATTTGCATTCAGGCCCGAGGTGATCTGCTCGATTTGCGTGGGCGCGTCCGGGTTGGGAACGCCGATCAGCGAACAGTTGACGCGGACGCCGGACTTGTCCCCAATCTCGTTCGCGGCTTCCTCGCATCCGGCCTGCAGCTGAGCGGATGCGCCGGCAATCGTGATGTAGGGATAGGAATCGACGAAAGTGAGGGGCTCCTTGCGGTCGATCTTGCTCACGATGCGCGGCGAGAGCGTGAACGTACCGGCCCAATAGTGCATGGTGGCCGGCGGCTGTGCCGTGGGCGACGGCGCGGCGTTGCCCGCGAACGCGGCGATGGCCAGGACCAGGTTGAGACCCGCCGCCACGCCCAAGATCGTTGCTGTTCGCTTGCCCGCCGCGAAGGGGAACCGCGCGGCAAAGCCCGCGGCCACGGCGGCGACGCCCGCCATACGCTCAAGGTTGCGGCGGGCAATAGAGCGGGCGGCGATCGGCTCGAGGTTCGCGTGGGTCATTGTTTCCTCCGGATTGGTTCTTGGACAAGGTCGTGCTTCGGCTTCGGCACGCGCGTCGCACTCGATCTCAGGTGGGTTCGGTCTCAGGCAGCTTCCGGGCTCCTGCTTTTTCGTTCTGATTCCAGAATCGATCGCGTCGTCGTGTAGATGCGGTCGAGATGCACGGTCACGGCGGCGACCGCTTCTTCCGGGTCGTGGGCGCCGAGCGCGGCGACGATGCGGCGATGGTCGTCGTAACTGTTGCGGATGGCGCCGGGTCGGGAAACCGCCCTGCGGCGATGCTCCATCATGAATGTGTAGAGGTCGGCGACGAAGTCGGCCAACGCCGGGTTGCCGCAGGCACGGTAAATCGCGAAATGGAACTCGCGGTCCGAGATCAGGAAACGAACCGGATCGTTCATCGCCGCGCGCTGGACGTCGAGCGAGTCGGCGAGGCGGCGCAGCGTCGCCGCATTGATCCGCTCGGCGGCGGCGGCCACGACCGGACGCTCGACGAGAAGCCGCGCTTGGTGCACTGACTCGATATCGTAGGTGTTGACGCGCTTCGGCTCGCGCAGCCCCGTGCCGAGCGGCCCGACATCGGCGCTCACCACCCGGGTCCGCACGCCGTGGATGACCTCGATGACGCCGTGCGTCGCCAGAATCTGGACTCCGCCACGGACTGTTTCGCGACTGACCTGAAGGGCGGTTGCGAGGTCGCGCTCGCCTGGCAGCACGTCGCCCACCTGCAGCACGCCGGTAGCGATGAGGGCGGCAAGCGTGTCGGCAACGACGTAGCGCATATTGCGCCGCGCCACGCTCTCGCGCAGGTCCGGCATACGCTCGAGGACGGACGCCGCATCCGGTGGGGGCATCGCAGGGAAGCCAACCATCTCATCTACTGGCCCATCCAGCAGACCAGAGCATTTAGCCGCGCGCTCCGAGCGGTGTCAAGGGTCTGGTGGTGCTTTTGAGCAAGGTCCCCCGCACCTCGATTGATGTCGTAGTCCCTTAACGAGGATAATAATCCGATTTCTGTCGTCTGCTCCTTAACCAGGATAATTTACCGGCTTGGCGGGGGAACCAAGCGCGCGATCACGAGACCAATTCTGCCGCCTTTCGACGAATTCCGCACGATCGGCGTCGTTCAGGCATTTCTCCAGCATGCCGATGGCGATCTTCCCGGGAGCCCATAAAGGGTAGAACCTTCGCAGCCACTCCTCGGGACCGACCAGCACGGCCGCTGTCGCAACCAAAATGTATCGTTCCACGATGGGCAAGCTGACAACGTCTACCGGACCGCTCCGGCGTCGCCGTACCATGTGCCATCGATTGTCTAACAATTCGGAGGAAACCTCTTCATAGACAAGCCTATCCGAATGGTCGCGATCGGCCCGTGTGAATGCCCAGATCAGGTCAGCGGCAATGAGTCCCCTGCCCTCCCCGATCACCGGCCGCCGATTCCGAGGCTTTCGCCCAGCCTCCGCGAGAATGCTGGCCTGGATATCTACGACATGCCGGTGAAACTCG
>DATJTR010000498.1:0-5423 GCA_035503215.1 Pirellulales bacterium | reverse complement strand
TTACTGTTCCCATATCCACCGCTCTGCGGCCGATCGCCGAGCGGTCTGGCCCGCGATCGGTCGTGGTCAAATTTCGGATGATTCGTTTAGCGAGGAAGTCCGTCAGGGTGATTTCAGGCGGAGGCGGTCAACTCGTGGAATCGCGAGTCGAGGTCGTGTCCCAAGCCGGAAACGACACCGTCGTAGACGAGCCGACCTTCATTGATGAACACGACCCGAGTGGCGATCGCCTCGACCTCTTGCAAGATGTGGGTCGACAGCAGAATGGTTTTGCTTTCCCCCAGGCGGCGGATGGTGTTGCGAACGTCGCGAATCTGGTTCGGGTCGAGACCGGCCGTCGGTTCGTCGAGAATCAGCACGTCGGGTTCGTGCAACAGCACCTGAGCCATGCCGACCCGCTGCCGAAAGCCCTTGGACAGCTTGCCGATTGCCTTGCCGATCACACTGCCCAAGCTGCACAGCTCGACCACGTGTTCGATTCGCTCGCGCTTGTAATTGCCGGCCAGCCCGCGAGCATCGGCAAAGAACTCCAAGAGGGCCCGCGGGGTCATGTCGGGATAGAGGGGGCCGTTTTCGGGCAGGTAGCCCAGCCGGGCGGAGCCGGCCAGTCGGTCGGTCGCCATGTCGTGGCCGGCAATCCGGGCCGTGCCTTTCGAGGGGGCCAGGTAGCCGGTCAGCAGCTTCATCGTGGTGCTTTTGCCGGCGCCGTTGGGGCCGAGAAACGCCACGACCTGTCCCTTGGGAATGCTGAAGGTGACGTCCTCGATGGCGGCGAACTCGCCGTAGTATTTCGACAGGCCGACGGCCTCGATCATGGCCGGCCCTTGCGAATCGCTCATCGCTCTTTCCGCCTTATCTCAAAAGGGTGGAAACAAACGGGGAAATCAACGCATCGCTCGGCCACCCGGCTTGCCGCCGTGCGGGGCTGGGGGCCTGCGGGCGACGCCGGGGTGTCCCTCGCGGCCGGCGAGGGCCGAGAAGGAACAGCATCGTTTCGTGATACCGGGATGGAACAAATGGGCGTGACAGCGGTGCGAAAAACGCCAGGCTGAACCACAGTCGCACCGGCCAGCTTTGCCCACGCGCGATACGGCAACCTTGGCCGATGATCCGGGCACGGGCCAGTATTTGGCGCGAGCCAGTGTCCGGCGCGACCCACCGACGGGCGGCCAGCAGCTTCGGCCCTGCGCCTCGTGGCGCGGCCGGGGTGGGCGGCCTCCCCGGGGCGGGGGCTATCAACGTGCTGTAGAAGGTACTACGTGGGCAGTCCCCCTGTCCAGAGCTACGCGGTTCAGGGGGAATTGGATCGGCCGGGCTAGGAAAAATCCCGCTGGAAGGCGATTCGCCGCCGCCAGTGGGCGTCAGGGGCCGGATAATCGATCCGCAGGTGAACGCCTCGCGTTTCTTGGCGCTGGCAAGCCGCTTCGATCATGATGCGGGCGACGGTGAGCATGTTTTGCAGTTCCCAGCCCTCGGGGTCGGAAAACTGCCGGGGAAGCACGTAACGACACCAGCGGTCGATGTTTTCCGCCGCCTCGGCCAGTTCGGACCCCTCGCGGCGCACGCCCGCAGATCGCCACAGCAGGCTTTTTAGCGAGTTGCGGATGTCGGCCAGATCGAGTGGTTCACCGCCGTCGACCAACAGGCCGTTGACGAGCGGCACGGCCCGAAAATCGTCGTCGATGTGGCTGGCGGCATTCGATGCGCCGCAGCCGGCGTGGGCACCATAGACGAGCCCCTCCAGCAAGCTATTCGAGGCCAAGCGGTTGGCCCCGTGCAGTCCGCTGGAGGTGACTTCGCCCGCGGCCCACAGGCCCGGAACCGTCGTTTTACCGGCCAGATCGACGGTGACCCCGCCGATCATGTAATGCGCGCCAGGGCGGACCGGAATCGGATCGACGGCGATATCGATGCCAAACTCGGCGCAGATGGCCGCGATGCCCGGGAAACGCTGCCGCACCCGATCGGCGTCGAGATGACGGAGGTCGAGATAGACGTTCGGATGACGGGTTTTTTCCATCTGGGCCACGATCGCCCGGCTGACGATGTCGCGTGGAGCTAATTCGGCGCGCGAATCGTACTCGGGCATGAAACGGTAGCCGTGACGATCGACCAGGTGGGCCCCTTCGCCACGCATCGCCTCGGTGATCAAGTTGCGGCTGCTGCCGGCGATGTACAGCACCGTGGGATGGAATTGCATGAACTCCATGTCGCGCAGCTCAGCGCCGGCCCGCCAGGCCATGGCCAGCCCGTCGCCGGTGGCGACGTCGGGATTGGTTGTTTCGCGATAGACCTGTCCCGCGCCCCCGCTGCACAAGATGGTTTGTTTCGCCCAGACAAAGGTCTTGCCGTGCTCGGCGTGCCAGACCAATGCGCCGCGGCAGACGCCTTCGTGAGTGAGCAGATCGAGCGTGAAGGCGTGTTGCCAGGTGTCGACGTTCTTCAGTTCGGCGCAGCGCTCGATGACCGCCCGCATCACTTCTTTGCCGGTGGCGTCTCCCAAGGCGTGGACGATGCGGTGATGGCTGTGCCCTCCTTCGCGACCGAGCGCCAATCCGCCGGCCTGCTGGTCGAAGTGGGTTCCCCATTGCACGAGTTCCTCGATCCGGGCAGGGGCTTCGCGGACCACCATTTCGACGACGGCCGGGTCGCACAGGTCGCCGCCGGCCCGGAGCGTGTCGGCAATGTGGTCTTCGAAGCGATCTTCCGGGTCGATGACGCCGGCGATGCCCCCTTGCGCTGCGGCACTGTTCGATTGCCGGAGGCTTTCCTTCGTGACGACCAGCACCGAGCGGGTGGGATCGACGGCCAAGGCGGCACGCAGGCCGGCCAGTCCGCCGCCGACGATCAGCACGTCGACGAAACGATGCAGCACTTGCTTGGGATCGAACGGCACCAGATAGCGAGGCGAGTTTTCGAGCATGGAGCGTTTGCTGACGATTCCTATCGACGCAGGGTTGTTGATCGCTGACTCGGCGGGGGCGATTGCGGCTGGCCGAACGGCCTGCCGCGGAGGCGCATCATTTTTCGCCGCCGGATGTGGCCGGAGCCGTTTTGGCTTTGGGTGCGGCGGTGCGCGAGGCGGCCGGGGTGCTTTGCGTCCGCGAGATGCCTTGCATGTATTGCCGCACCTGGTCGCGATATTCGGCCGGCGGCTGCGTGCGGCGCCCCTCCTTCATGCCGTGACTGGCGTCGTCGTCGCGATGCGCCGAAATGACGGTGCCGTGCGCGTGCAAACCCAAGCTGCGGAGCGAATCGTCGAGCTCGGCTCGCGCGGCCTGTCCGGCTTTGCCTTGCTGTTCGGAGCGTCGAAACATCTCCTCCCAGCGGCGGACCCATTGCTCCATGTCGGCCTTGGTCCATTGCAGCCGATCGAGCAGCTCTTGATCGACTTGTCCCTTGGCAAGCTGATCGCGCAGTCGTTGGATCGACAACTCAGTGGCCTTGCGGGTGAATTCGAGATTGGCCTCGTCGGCGCGGTCGGCAGCGGCGGGCGGCGCCTGCGGCTCGTCATTGCGGGCGTTGTTTCCACCCCCCTGCCCCGGGCCGGCCTGGCCGCTCTTGCCCGCCGGATCGTTGCGCGGTCCGCCGCTGTCGCCCGGTTTGTCGGACTCGCGTTCGCCTTTTTTAGACGGTTGCGACCGATCGCCCGATTGCGAACCGCTGCGCGAGCCGGCGCCGTCGGTTTTGCCACTTTTGCCAGTCGGTGTCGGCGACACGCGATCGTTGCCCGGCGCGTCGGACGATTCCTTGCCGCCGGGATCGGGCGAGGCTTGTCCGCCATCGTCTCCTTCGCTGTGCGATCCGGGAGTTCCGGGCCCCGCCTGCTTCGATTTTTGGCCACCCCCCTGCTTGCCGCCGCCCGAACGGTCGCCGTCGGTCTCGCCCTCGGAATCGGATTGTTCTTTGCTCGTGCTCGGAGAGGGGGGATTTGCGGAGGGGTCGCGCCGATCGTCGGGTTTGCTCTTCTGGCCCTGGGGTTTTGGACGGGGACGATTCGCGTCCATCGGCGAGGGGGAGCCTTGATGGTCGTCGGAGCTGTTCTGCCCGGCGCCGGGTTCGCCCTGGTCGCGGTTTTCGGCGTCGGCTTTACCGCCCTGCGCGCGATCGCCGGACGGTTTTTCGTTCGGCGGCTTACCCGACTGGCCAGGCGCGTCGTTGCCACTATTCGCGTTGGATTTGTTTGGTTGGCCGCCGGCCGGGTGATCCTGATCGTTCGGCTCATGCTGGTTGGCCGTGTCGGTTGGATGCTTTTGGGCCGACGGTTTTTTCTCGGACTGGGATTGGTCTGGTTTCGAGCCGCTGGCCGCGTGGCCGTCCGCCGTGTCGCCAGCCATGCGTTCTTCTGTGGGCTGTTTGTCGGAACCTTGCTTGCCGGCGGTTTGTTTTTCTCCCGCCTGGTGATCGGCAGACGGTTTGTCGCCAGACGGTTGATCGCTGGGGTTCCGGTTCGCGGCTTCGTCCGTTCCGCTGGTCGGTTTTTCGCTAGAAGCAGGCTTCTTATCGGTCGGCTGTTTGCCGTCGGGCGATTTGCCGGCAGCCTGATCGCCACGGCGGTCGCCAGTGGTCTGTTGGTCCGTGCTGCCGGCATCTGCATGGGGTTCATTGCCTGATTGACCGGTGGGATCGCCAGCGGGGCCAGCCGACTTGTCGCCACGTTCGGCAGCCGGTTTTCTATCTCCAGCGGTGCCATCCCCCTGCGGCTGTTTCGCCTGTCGATCGCCGGCTGAATTCTTTTCGGCTGCGCCGGCCTTGCCGGATCGTTCCCCTTGCTCTTCTCCGGGCTCACCCTGCTTCGCGTGATTGCCGCTCGGCGACTTATCGCCCGACTCTTGCGCATCATGCTGTTTTGCGCCGCCGCGATCGCCCGGTTTCGATCCAGCGGGCTGACCGGAGTTCTGCGGTGTGTTTTTCTCCGCACCGCGATTGTCTGCTGCACCGCGATCGCCGTTCGACCGATCGCCTGGGGCCGATTGCCGGTTGCCGTCGCCGGATGCTTGTTTGCCGCTGGCCGCGTCTTGCTCGCTTTGCCGCTCGAGGATTTCGTCAAAGGCTTCGCCGTCTTGCGTACCGTCTTTGGCCACGGGCTGCCGCTGCTTTGATCGCGAGCCGGGTTTGCCGCGACCCGACTGCTGATTGCCTTGGCCCGACTGCGTGCCGTCGGCCGCGGCCGAATCTTGGGCGGCATCGGTGGCCGACCCACCTTTGGACGGCTCGCCGCTGCCCGGCTCTCCTTTATCGGATTGACCCTTGCCGGACTGTCCCTTGCCGGACTGACCTTGCCCCGACTGGCTTTTTCCGGATTGGCCGCCAGCGGATTCACCTTGTCCAGCCTGACTGCCGGCGGATGGATCGGAAGGGTTTTGATCCTTGCCCTTGGGCTCCTGTTTTTTTCCTTCTTGGCCGGCCTGACCTTCGTTGCC
>DATJTR010000497.1:0-8747 GCA_035503215.1 Pirellulales bacterium | reverse complement strand
GCGTCGAACCCGCTTTGATCGAGCAGCGCTTCCCAATCGTCGAGCGGGGCGCGCGAGGCGGGCAAGGCGCGCATGGCCTCGGCGTAGGGGCCCGCGCCGGCGTCGCAACAGACGACCAACCCGTCGGTCGCGTCGGCGGCGAGAGTGCGGGCGACGTCCAACGCCTGTCGATCCGCGCCGAGAATGGCCAACTTCATGTTGCGCGTGGCGGGGTGTGCGGGAACGAATTCAACGGCCGAGCGAAGAGCGACACGCGATCAGAATAGCAGCCTCTCGCGCGAAAGCTACTGCTGGGCGGCGGCGTTTTTCTTGCGGCTCGTCTTGCTGGCCGATTTGGCCTTGGCGAGCTTGGCCTGGTTCTTTTGTTCGGCCCGCTCGGCTCGGGCAGCCGCTTTGCGGGCGGCCGAACTATTCTTCGGCGCCGCGTGGTTGCTCTGGCCTTGTTGAGTCGAGTCGTCGATGTAGGGAAGCGAGCCGAAGCCACCGGTGACGATCGGATTGGGCACACCGGAGACGACGCCGCGATTGCCTCCCATGCCCATCATGCCATACATCATGTAGATCTGGGCCATTTGCTGGGCATTCATGCCGCCCATGCCGCCCATCGGCGCCGCACCCGTCACGGGGCTGAACGTGTTGATGCCCGCCATGCCGCCGAAGGCTGCTCCGCCGCTGTTGATCTGCGCCGAGGCGGTGCCGGTCGCCAACAGCGCGAGCGACGTGACAGCCACGGCCATGAAGAATCGGTTGGCGGACATCGGGACGGCTCCAGGCGATCAAAACAGGTCAGGGAGGGTCGAAACACCCAATTTTCAGTCTATTTAAGCTGCTCTATTGACGCAAGCATCGCAGATTACGCATATTCCAATCTGCGAAATCTGCGTGATCTGTGGATAGAACGTCCGTCCTCGCGGTCAGTGGAAAAGAGCGATCCGCAGATTGGCGCAGATTCACGCAGATTGAAAAATGCGGAAATTCGGGCGGAATTGCCCCGATAATCGGGGCGTGCGAGAGGCCGGCAGACAGCGCGCAGCCAGGCTTGGACGGGTGGGAGCTTGCGGCGGAGCGAGCCGTTACTTCTCTTTTCGCTTCAGCCGGTCTTCATTGTCTTTGATGAAGGCCCGGATATCGTCGGCAAAGCCGAGCAGGCGGTCCCATTGTTCCATGTAGAGGGTGACCGGCATGCGCTGGAGGCCGTAGACGCTGAGGCCCCCTTTTTCGCTGACTTTGCAATACAGGGTGCCGCGTTTGGGCTGTTCGGCTTCGGCGAGCATTTTCGAGGCTTCTTCGACCTTGAGCTCACCGGAGGCCAGCTTGGCGAGGATTTCTTCCTTCTTCATCGCAATGCTCCCACATCAGAATCGCGGGACCCGAACGTGCGGCTAACGAGCGAGATCATAGGCCATGCGGGCCGTCGCGGTCAATCGCGGGGGGCCAGTCGAGCCCCATTTGGGAGCCGGAACAAAGGGCAGGAGCGTCGCGCCGAGAGGGCTAGAAGCCCTGGCTCAGATTTCCGCCTTGCGAATCGGTTGAGCTGCCTTGGCGGTTGGTGGCCGAGGGGGAATCGCGCAAGATCGCCTTGGTCACCAGCAGATAGTTGGCGCCGCGGTACTCGGTGATCGTTCCGCTCACGAGCCAGTTGAGCTGGTCGGGAATGTCGCCGATCGTGGCGGCGATCCGCTCGAGGTTTTGATTTTCCAGGCCAATGAAATGCGTTTCGCCCGTGGTGGGAAAAAAGGTGGCGCGATCGCCGGTCAGCTTGAAATGGCCGGGCACATCGACCAGGTTCGTCCCTTCGCGCTGCCGCTGCGAGGCGTTGTGGGCCGGGGCCGTGGGCGCAAGAGCATTCGTCGGATTCTGCGTGCGGAGCGAAAAGCTGCGGGTGCCCGTCTCCGCGGCCGAGAGCAACCGAGCCGGCGAACCGGCCAGGGCCAACCACGCGGTGCAGGCCGCGACCATGGCTAGCGACAACGCGGCGGCGAACCAGCGACGCGACGGGGGGGATTGCTGGGTGGGCATGGCGGGGCGCTCAACGGCAAGTTGCTTGGGGAACGCGATCGGATGCCGGGGGCCGAAACCGCGCAAACGGGAACGGCCGGCGACGCGACAGTGCGTCAACCGCCGGGCTTCTTCATGGCCAGGCTGTGCAGAACCAACACCGCGCCGGTGGAAATCAGGGCATAGCCCAGCCATTCCGGCGGATGGACGGTGCGGCGCGGAGTCGGACCGATCGAGGCCAGGAAGGGACGCATCGGGTTGGCCCCCTCGCTCGCAAGCCGCTCGTTGATCACACGACTGACCCGTTCGTTGAACGTGACGCTTTCGACCTTCTTGAACTCGATGCCGAGAAACAAGAGGACGATTCCCAGAATCAGGAACTGATTGCGGTTGAACTCCATCGATCGAACCTTCGGGCAGTCTCGCGGTCGCGGTGGGCTGGGTCTGCGAGCCTTCGGTCGGGCGTCCGCGAGGGGGCGCGCGACGGGGCGGGGGACACTTGGGTAGGTATGGTCCGATATCGGGGGCGCAATGGCAGCAACTTCAACCGCCCGTGGCAGATAGCGATTGTGCCGCAGGCTCCGCACAAGCCGCCGGTTCGGTTGGCTCGGGCTGTGCCGAAGAAAAGGCTCTAGGCCACAGGCTCTAGGCTTTCGTGCGCGGCAGGTGGGAGGATTCCACCACTTGCGCCGTCCCTGCGATGCGGAATGGCCGGGGTCTCGGCGCGCTGCGCTTGGATACAATCACGGGATGCGATTCCCTCGCCTGACGACCATGGACCGCGCGGCGCTCGGAGCAGCGCTGGTCGGCTTTGGCCTCAATTTGCTTGGGCACTACTTTCCGCCCACGTCGCCGCTGCTGTCTTGGCTGCTCCTCGCGGCCATCATTGCTGCGGTCGTGGCGTTTTACGCGCCTGGCGCCTACGCCGCGTACAAGGCGGCTGTGAACCGCAAGCCAGGCGTGCGGCTCTCGACCGCTCTTAACGGCGCCGCGTTGATGTTCCGGCCGGGGCTTTATACTCCCGAGGGGCTTCTGTGGCGCAAGAGGGTTCTGTGGTGGTACTGCGCGTATGTGGTATTTGTCTTCACTGGGTTGGCGATTGGTTGGGCAACCGGACAAATTGCCTAGAATATTGCTGGCAAGCTCCGCGCGCGCCAGTTTGCTTCTTTGCAACCCCGCGGTTCAATTCTGCGAGCGGGCGGAGAGAAGCGATTTTAGCGCTTCCGCTTGATGGCCCGCTGCATGGCGGTACCCATGTCGGCAGGGCTTTGGGCCACCTCGATGCCGGCGGCTTCGAGGGCGGCGATCTTTTCGGCCGCGGTCCCTTTGCCCCCCGAGATGATCGCACCGGCATGACCCATCCGCTTGCCCGGCGGAGCGGCCCGGCCGGCAATGAAGGCGGCGACCGGCTTGGTGACGTGCGCTTTGATGAAGGCGGCCGCTTCTTCCTCGGCCGAGCCGCCGATTTCGCCCATCATCATGATGGCTTCGGTCTTGGGATCGGCCTGGAAGAGTTTTAGCAAGTCGATGAAGGACGTGCCGACGATCGGGTCGCCCCCCAGACCGACGCAGGTCGACTGGCCGAGGCCCAGGCTCGACAATTGCCACACTGCTTCGTAGGTGAGCGTGCCGCTGCGGCTCATTACGCCGACCGGCCCCTTCTTGTGGATGTAGCCGGGCATGATGCCGATCTTGCACTCTTCGGGCGTAATGACGCCGGGGCAGTTCGGGCCGATCAGCCGCGATTGCGAATGCTTCACCACGTCGTACACCCGAACCATGTCGACGACCGGCACCCCCTCGGTGATGGCGATCACGGTTTTGATGCCGGCATCGACCGCTTCCAGGATGGCGTCGGCGGTGAACGCCGGGGGAACGAAGATCATCGTCGCGTCGGCGCCGGTTTGCTCGACCGCTTCGGCCACGGTGTCGAAGACGGGCAGCCCTTCGACCTTTTCGCCCCGTTTGCCGGGCGTGACGCCGCCGACCATTTGGGTGCCATATTCCAGGCAGCCTTTGGTGTGGAACTGGCCGACCTTGCCGGTGATGCCCTGGCAAATCACGCGGGTTTGTTTATTGACGAGAATGCTCATGGCCGCGGTGTGCGAAAAGCGTGTGGTTCGCTGCTGAGGATGTTGCTGTGGGTTGCCGGCGGCGCCGGCGGGTGTCAGGCCTTGGCCGCCGCGACGACTTTTTGCGCGGCGTCGGTCAATCCATTGGCACTGATGATGGCCAGTTTGCTGTCGGCCAGCATTTGCCGGCCTTGTTCGACTTCGGTCCCTTCGAGGCGGACGACCAAGGGGACGTTGAACCCGACCGATTGGTAGGCTTCGAGCACGGCCGATGCGATCGTGGTGCAACGCATGATGCCGCCGAAAATGTTGACCAACACCGCTTTGGTGTTCTTGTCGGCCAGCAGGATGCGGAAGGCTTCGGTCACCTGGTCGACGTTGGCCCCGCCGCCGACGTCGAGAAAATTGGCTGGCTCGCCGCCGTGATACTTGATCAGGTCCATCGTGCTCATGGCCAGGCCGGCGCCGTTCACCAGGCAGCCGATGTTACCGTCGAGCTTGACGTAGGACAGGCCCGCCTTACCGGCACGAATTTCGGCCGGCTCTTCTTCCGACAGATCGCGCAGGTCGGCCAGGTCTTTGTGGCGAAAGAGGGCGTTGTCGTCGAGCGTGATCTTGGCGTCGAGGGCCAGCAGGTCGCCGCTTTTGGTGACGACCAGCGGATTGATTTCGACCAGGCTGCAGTCGGCCTCGACGAACACCCGGCAAAGGGCCTTCATGAACTTTTCGGCCGAGCGGACCGAGGCCCCTTCCAGGCCCAGCTTGGCGCACAGTTTGCGCACCTGGTAGCTGTGCAGGCCGGCATCGACGTCGAGCGACTCGCGGAAGATGAGTTCCGGCGTCGTGGCGGCGACGTGTTCGATTTCCATGCCCCCCTCGCTGGAAACCATCAGCACGGGAGAGGCGGCGGCGCGATCGACGACGATGCCCAGGTAGAGCTCGCGGGCGATCTGGCAGCCCTCTTCGACCAGCACCTGGCGGACGGTCTGGCCGGCGGGGCCGGTTTGAATGGTGACGAGCGTGTGGCCGAGCAGGTTGCCGGCGACCTGGCCGGCTTCGGCGGCCGATTTGACGAGTTGCACGCCGTGCTGCTTGGCGTTGTCGACGATGGTTCCCTTGCCGCGGCCGCCGGCGTGGATTTGCGCCTTGACGACCGCCAGCGGGCCGGCGAGCGAGGTGAAGGCGGCCGACGCTTCTTCGGCCGTGCGGGCCACGACGCCGCGAGGGACGGCCACGCCGGCCTTACGGAGGATTTCCTTGGCCTGGAATTCGTGCAGTTTCATCGAGGCAGAATCTCGCTCCTCAACCGGTCCGGTCTGGTCACGACGCGGCTCCGGCCGACTCCGCCAAGTTGCCGTGCGCGAGGCCGGATTATAGGGGGCGCTGCGCCAAGTGGTCAAGCGGCGGCGAGACGCGGGTAGCGGTGCCGATGCGGCGCGGCGAAGCAGGTGGGGTGGCACGCTCTGAGGTCCGCCGAAGGGCGTGGCGGGCCGGGGACATTTGCAACTTGGCGAGCGATTCGACGCCACCCGGGCGGCGAATGCCTAGGACGACCCTGGTGCGAGCCAGTCGATGGCGTTCTTTTGGTCGGTTCGATTCATGTCGGCGTCGTTGGAGTTCATCCCCCCAAAGAGCGAGTACATGGCATCGCGCATGGCGCAGCCCGAAACGCCCAGCGACCAAGCCACGACGAGAAGGATTGCAAGCCGACGCATGCCAAATCCCTTGGGCAAAAAGAAACCGGAGATTTCTCTATCAAAACTATCGACGCTCGGGCAATGCCGGCTCTAGGGGTAGACTAAAAACCGTGGCGGTTGAGGCGGCCATTTGTAGCTAGCTGATCAACGATTCGACAATCTTTACTGGCAGCCGGGAACGGTAGAATGCGGAGATGGACTTCCCGCGAATATCGGCGAAGCAATACGCCGCCAATGGGGCGCTCATCATCTGCGGCGCCACAGCAGTTGCATTTGTCACCTGCTCGGATATTTCGGCTCCCGGCCTCCTCGTTGACGCAGCCGGGCTGGTCGGGCTGGGGTGCTTCTGTGTCGGGACCATGCGGCTCGTTGCGAAGCGCTGGGCGCTCCCGCTCGCCGTCGCCATGTTGCTGTCGCCGTTCCTTACCGCTTACTGCCTCCACCGGTACTACATCGGGGCCGCGTACGCGATGCGCAAGAGGGCATGGGACAATCCTCCGCCGGACCGGACGGACTACGTGAATCAAATGGAACGCCGAGAGCTTCCAGTCAGGCCCTACTGGATGGCAGGAGGATTAGCCGTGGTGCCGCTGACCACGACTCTCGTTTCGGCGGTGCGGAGGCGCTCCGCTGCACCCGAGCCGTCGGCGCAGCACGGTTAAGACGCCTCGGACGGCCCGCAGCACGCTCGTGTCCCGCAACCGGTAATTGACTCAATTTAGCCGACCGTTATAGTTCCGGTTGATGGCTACTACTTCTCGCCGTTCACATCGCCAGTTCGCCGATCGCGAGGCAACCGAGCGCCTGGTGCGCGCGGCTTTGGAGCGAGCCGGTCTGCGCTATACCGCCCAGCGAGCGACGACGTTTGAATGCCTCGATCGGCTCGATTGCCATCCGACGGCCGAGGAGGTCTATCGGGCGGTGCGCCGCCGCCTGCCGAGGATCAGCCTGGCCACGGTGTACAAGTCGCTCGACGCGCTCGTGGAAGCGGGCTTGATTGCCAAGCTGGCGGGGGAAGATGGCCGAGGCCGCTACGATTGCCGCGGCATCGACCATTATCACTTGCGCGACACCCGTACCGGCGAGGTCAGCGACCTCGCCACGCCGTTCGATCGCGATCTGCTCGCCAAGCTCGATCCGCATTTAATCGAGGAGCTGTCGCGGGCCGGCTTCCAGGTGAGCGGCTATCGGCTGGAAGTGCTGGGCACGTTCGGCGAACGCGCGGCGGAGTAGTGAGCGCGGACTCGCGCCCGAACGGCGCGGGCCCCACTTGCCCGAAGCGCGAGCGAGGGCCGTGCGGCCATCCATGCCGTTTGAGCGATACACCGCCCGTTTCCCTCGCTGGCGCTTCGGGCTTGTATACGGGGCCGCGGACGAAAATCGCGCGAGCGAGCGCTGGCTCTCCACGCCGTTTGGCCACGACACCGCCCATTTCCCTCGCTGGCGCGTCGGGTTAGTAGGAGCGACGGTTAGCTGGGCTCGTTGCTGACGACCACGGCGGGAACTGGCCCGCCGGGGGCGATGTCGACCACGCCGTTCGATTCGCTGCGGCGATTGAGCGAGGGACCGATGAGCGCGGCGATCTCGTGTTCGTCGAGCACTTCGTGCTCGACCAGCGCGTGGGAGAGCTTGTCGAGCTTATCGCGATGCTCGGAGAGCAGGTCGGTAGCGCGGGTGGCGGCGGCGTGCAGGATGCTGGCGACTTCTTCGTCGATCAGCCGGGCAGTGTGCTCGCTGAACTCGCGCTGCTCGTGAAATTCCTTGCCAAGAAAAGGATGTTCTTCGGTCGTCTTATAGGCGACCGGACCGAGACGCTCGCTCATGCCCCAGGCGGTGACCATGCGGCGTGCGATCTTGGTGGCTTGGGTCAGGTCGTTTTCGGCGCCGGCGCTGTATTGATTGAAGACGAGTTTTTCCGCGGCCCGGCCTCCCATGATGAAAACCAGCCGGGCGTGCAGTTCGTCTTCGTTGACGCTGAGGCGGTCTTCCTCGGGCACGAGCTGCGTGACGCCGAGCGCGCGGCCGCGAGGAATGATCGTCACCTTGTGCACGCGATCGGCCCCCGGCACCAGCCAGGCCAGCAGGGTGTGGCCGGCTTCGTGATAGGCGGTGGCTTCCTTTTCCTTGCCGATCAGAACTTCTTCGCGCTTGGCCCCCATCAGCACTTTGTCGCGGGCGTGCTCGAAGTCGTCCATGTCGACTTTGTCTTTGCCCTGGCGCGTAGCCCACAGGGCCGCTTCGTTCACCAGGTTGCGGATGTCGGCCCCGGTGAGACCTACCGTGCCGCCCGCCAGGCGGTGCAGATCGACGTCGTCGGAAAGGGGCACTTTCCGGCAGTGGACCTTGAAGATGGCCTCGCGTCCCTTGAGGTTGGGCCGGTCGACGGTGACGTGCCGGTCAAACCGGCCGGGCCGCAGCAGGGCCGGGTCAAGCACGTCGGGCCGGTTGGTGGCCGCCAGAACGATGACCGATTCGTTGGGGCTGAAGCCGTCCATTTCGCTGAGGATCTGGTTGAGCGTCTGCTCGCGCTCGTCGTGCCCACCGCCCAGGCCGGCCCCGCGCACGCGTCCTACGGCGTCGATCTCGTCGATGAACAGGATGCAGGGGGCGGCTTCTTTGGCCGTTTTGAACATGTCGCGCACCCGGCTGGCGCCGACGCCGACGAACATCTCGACAAAATCAGATCCGCTGATGCTGAAAAACGGGCAATCCGCCTCACCCGCGATCGCCTTGGCTAAAAGCGTCTTGCCGGTTCCCGGTTCGCCGACCAGCAGCACGCCGCGCGGAATGCGCCCGCCCAGCCGCTGGAATTTGCGGGGGTTCTTCAAAAACTCGACGATCTCCATCACCTCTTCCTTGGCCTCCTCAATTCCGGCCACGTCGTCGAAGGTGACGTTGGTGTGTTCCTTGCTGGTAATGCGGTGCTTGCTGCGACCAAAGTTGCCAAGCATTCCGCCGGCCCCGCCGCTGTTCTTGAACT
>DATJTR010000496.1:0-14255 GCA_035503215.1 Pirellulales bacterium | reverse complement strand
AATTGCTTGGCAATGCGATAGATTACGGTCCGCCCGGGCGCTCGCTCAGCGCTCGTTTGTCTTTTTCCTGTAGCCTGTAGCCTGCGGTCTCTAGTTTCATGAAAAAATACGCTGCCGAAGCGATCGCCACGTTCATCCTGGTGTTCGTGGGGACGGGTTCGGTGATCGTCGAGCGCGTGTCGGGCGGGCAAGTGACGCTCGTCGGCATCGCGCTCGTGTGGGGGCTGACGGTGATGGCCATGGTCTATGCCGTCGGCGACACGTCGGGGGCGCATCTCAATCCGGCGGTCACCTGGGCCTTTTGGCTTGCGCGGCGGTTGCCGGGGCGCGCGATCGCCCCCTACTGGACCAGCCAACTCGTCGGTGCCGTGGCGGCCAGCGGGCTGTTGCGCTTCGTTTTCGAGACGAGCGATCTGGGCGGCACGCATCCCAGTGGCTCGGCCCTGCAAAGCCTGGTGCTGGAGATCGTGCTCACGGCGATTCTGCTGTTCGTTGTGCTAGGGGTGTCGTCGGGCTCGGAGGAAAAGGGGCTGCTCGCGGGCGTGGCCGTGGGCGGAGTGATCACGTTCGAGGTGCTGTTCGGCGGCCCGATCTCGGGGGCGTCGATGAATCCCGCCCGCTCGCTCGCCCCGGCGCTCGTCGGCGGTGCCCGGGGGGACGTGTGGATCTATCTCGTCGGCCCGATCGTGGGCGCGTCACTCGGCGTCGCCGCCCACCGACTCACGGTCGAGTGAGTGGGCACGTGATCGATGCCGATGCGGCGCATCCGAGTAGCCAGAGGCCGCGCGTCCGTACCGCGTAGCCGCGAGGGACGCAGGTGGAACGATCCGCAGATTGGCGCAGATTCACGCAGACCGGCGGAGGCACGTTGGTCGCGAATCTGTGAAATCTGTGCAATCTGTGGATAGAATCCTCCCCCCGACGACTCGCGCTTCGGGTTTATGTTGTTACTCAATGCCCTGCCGGGGCCTGGCCGGGCTTGGTTTTGCCGAGCAGAAAGACGAGCGGCACGAGCGCCAGGCAGATCCAGGCCAGCAGGTAATAGATGTCGATGTAGGCCATCATCAGGACTTGCTGCTGGATCGAATAGTACATCGCCGCCAGGCCGGTGCGGAGATTGTTCGGCGCAAGATGCGACAGCCGTTCGACGGCCTGGCGATAGGCCGGGTCGTAAGGGGTGAGGTGACTCACCAGCCGGGCCTGGTGGAACTGGCTGCGGCGGGCCAGCAGCGTTTGGCCAAACGAGATGCCAAAACTGCCGCCGAGATTGCGGGCCAGGTTGACCAGGGCCGAGGCGGCGTTGTTTTTTCCGGGGGGCAAGTTCAGATAGGCCACTGTCGAAATCGGTACGAACAAGAACGCGATGCCGGAAGCCTGGAACACGCGCCCCCAGGCGACGTCGGAATAGGCGACGTGCGGATTCAGTCCGCTCATCGAGAACAGCGACAGCGCTTCGACCACCAGGCCGAAGGCGATCAAATTGCGAGCTTGCACTTTCTTGAGCGCCAGCCCGACGACCGGCATCAGCAGCATCACGGCGAAGCCGCCCGGCGTGATCACCAATCCGGCGTCGGTGGCGGTGTAGCCCAACACGTCTTGCACCATTTGCGGCAAAAGCTGCGTGGTGCCGAAGAGCACGAAGCCCAGTGCGAACATCAACGTGAACGACGCCGCGAAGCCGCGATTGCCGAGCAGCGGCAAATCGACGATCGGGTCCTTGCGCAATAGCTCCCAGACGACCAGTGCCACCAGGCAGATGGCCGAGAGGATCGACAACGTGACGATGAAGTTCGAGCCGAACCAGTCGTCGCGCTCTCCCTTGTCGAGCACGATTTGCAGCGCGCCCAACCCGATGGCCACCAGGCCGAAGCCGACGTAGTCGACGTTCAGCCCGCGGGCCAGCAGCTTGCGGCGGTGGGCGGTTTCGGCCGGCGGCTCGACCAGCACGAAATAGGTCAGGGCCAGCGATACGAGGCCGATCGGCAAATTGATGAAGAAGATCCAGTGCCAACTGTAGTTGTCGGTGATCCAGCCCCCCAGCGTCGGGCCGACGGCGGGGGCCACGACCACGGCCACGCCGTACAGGGCGAAGGCCAGGCCGCGTTTTTCGGGAGGAAACGAGTCGGCCAGAATCGATTGTTCGCTGGGCGCGAGGCCGCCGCCCCCCAGGCCTTGCAGCACGCGGAACACGATCAGCCAACTGAGCGAGGGAGCGAATCCGCACAGCACCGAGCTGCCGGTGAACAGGGCCACGCAGCCCATGTAAAACCGCTTGCGGCCGATCACCGTGGCCAGCCAGCCCGAGATGGGCAGGATGATGGCGTTGGCCACCAGGTAGCTGGTGAGCACCCAGGTCGATTCGTCGAGCGAGGCGGCCAGGCTGCCGGCGATATAGCGCAGCGAGACGTTGGCGATGCTGGTGTCGAGCACCTCCATGAAGGTGGCCATCGACACGACCAGCGCCACCAGCCAGGGATTGTGCGCTCCGGCCAGCGACAGCGAGCCGTCGAACGTGTCGCCAGCGGCCTTGGCCGGCGCGGCGTGCTGACCGGAGTGCTGGCCGTCGACGCGGCGTGACACGCCTCCTTCGGCGGTCGTGCTCATAGCGCTCTCTCCACGGGGCAGTCGATCGCGGGCGCTGTCAGCGGACCGTGACAGTCGGCTCGACCGACATGCCGGGGCCCAAAATCATCTTCTCCGGCGCCGGTTCGTCGAAGACGATTTTCACCGGCACGCGCTGCACGACTTTCACGTAGTTGCCCGTGGCGTTTTCGGCCGGCAGCAGCGTGAAGCGAGCGCCAGTACCACGCTGAAAGCTGTCGACGTGTGCCCGCAGCCGGTGGCTGGGGAAAGCGTCGACGCGGACCGACACGCTCTGGCCGACGTGCATGTGGGTCAACTGCGTTTCCTTGAAGTTGGCGGTCACCCACACGTTGGGATCGACCAGGGCGAACAGCGGTTGGCCGGGTTGGAGATAGTCGCCCAGCTCGACCGTGCGGTGCGTGACGCGGCCGGTGATCGGCGCGGTGATTTTGGTGTAGGACAAGTTTAGTTCGGCCCGCTCGATTTCGACGCGGGCTTGCTGCAGATCGGCCTCGGCGGTGACCTTTTGCGAACGAGCCAGGGCGGCCTGCGATTCGGCGGCACTGGCCCGGGCGCGGGCGGCAGCCAGCTGCGCCGCGGTGGAACGGGCCGTGGCGGTCGACGCGTCGAGAGTTTGCTGGCTCACCGCCCCGCGCGGGGCGAGGTTCGAATTGCGGGCGAGATCTTGTTTGGCGTTTTCGGCCGTGGCTTCGGCGGCCACCACGTCGGCATCCGCCCCCTTGGCCTCTTCGTCGGCGGCCAGAATCTGGGCCTCGGCCTGTGCCAGCCGGCCGCGGGCCGAAGCTGCGGAGGCCTGGGCCACGGCGAGGGCCACCTGATAATCGCGAGGGTCGATTTCCACGAGCACGTCTCCCTTGTGGACCAACTGATTGTCGGAGACGTTCAGCCGGACGACATAGCCCGCGATCTTGGGCGCCATCTGCACGGCGTGGCCATCGATGAACGCGTCGTCGGTCGATTCGAACTGCCGGGCGTAAAGCCACCAGGCGATGCCGCCGACGACCAGCACCGCCGCGCCAACGACGAGCGCAATGGCCAACTTCGGCCGGCGCAGATAAAAGTCATGGGCTTTGGAAAAGAGTCGTTTCTGCGTTTCGGGCGTGTCGGACTCGTGCGAGTCGGTCTCGCGAGATTCGGTCTGCTGCGCTTCAGGCGGATTGGTTCCGGCACCGTTCGGCTTGGTGGATTCGGGTTCGGGCTGGTCGGTGCGGTGCCGTCCGGTCAGCCAGGATGGCGGCGACGTCGATTTCGGGGAATGAGAAACCATGCTGCGTTTGACCTCCCGCCGGGCAGACATTCAGCCGGCTCGGTAAGACCGTTTGCTTGCTAATGCAAATCCGGGGCCAATCTTAGCGGCAGTCGCGCCCGGGCCGGGAGACCAATCGGGCAGCGCTCGGGAGAGCTAAAACGGTTTGCTGCCCTGGGGAAGGGACTTTAGAATATCAACGATAGCTAATGCGTCGGTTCTCTCTTTCTCTGCCCTCAGAGTCCCACCCCGGGCGGAATGTCGTGACGCGAACCAGGCTAGATCGTCGTCGCTGTCTCCCCTGCCCCACTGCGGTTCCGGCGGCGAGGATTTTGGCGGCGATTTTTCTATGCGGCCTGCTGGTCGCAATCGGGGGGGACGAAAGTCGTGCCCGGGCCGACGAAGCTCCTCGACCCCCTGCAGCTCCGACGGATGCCCTGCCGGCCGAAGCGAAGGCCAACGCCCCGGCAGCCGATCACGCCGAAGGCGAGGGGATCGAATTCTTCGAACGCAAAGTGCGGCCGCTGTTGGCCCAGCGCTGCTTTGAATGCCATACGGGCGAAAACGCCAAGGGAAGTTTGCACCTCGACTCGAAGGCGGGCGTGCTGGCCGGGGGCGATACCGGCCCGGCGATCGTGCCCGGCAAACCGCAAGAGAGTTTGCTCGTCGATGCAGTAAATTACGGCGACACGTATCAGATGCCGCCAAAATCGAAACTGGGCACCGACGAGGTGGCGGTGCTGACCCGCTGGGTCGAGATCGGCGCCCCCTGGCCCGCGGAGCAGGACGCGGCCAAGGTCAACCGGTCGAAGTTCGACCTCGCCGAGCGGAAAGCGGCCCACTGGGCCTGGCAGCCGATTGGTTCGCCCGAGCCGCCGGCGGTGCGCGACGAGGCGTGGCCGGCCGGGGCGGTCGACCGCTTCGTTCTTGCCCGCTTGGAGAGCGAGGGGATGCAGCCCGCGCCGGCGGCCGAGCGGCGGGCGCTGGTGCGGCGGCTTTATTTCGACCTGGTTGGCTTGCCGCCGACCGCCGATGAACTGAACGCCGTGCTGGCCGACGAATCGCCGGGAGCGATCGAACGGCTGGTCGATCGGCTGTTGGCCTCGCCCCATTTCGGCGAGCGCTGGGGGCGGCACTGGCTCGACCTGGTGCGCTACACCGAATCGCGCGGGCACGAATACGATCCGCCGATTCCCAACGCCTGGCAATATCGCGACTACGTCGTGCGG
Source organism: Pirellulales bacterium (assembly GCA_035503215.1). Lineage (GTDB taxonomy): Bacteria > Planctomycetota > Planctomycetia > Pirellulales > PALSA-1355 > DATJTR01. Next base: position 9,176 of record DATJTR010000496.1, on the reverse strand, counting down.
GCCATCAATGCCGATCTGCCTTATGACCAGTTTCTCAGCGAGCACCTGGCGGGCGACCTGATCTCGCCGCCGCGGCTGCACCCGACGGCGGGTTTTAATGAATCGATTCTAGGGACCGGTTTTTGGCTGCTGGAAGAAGCGGGGCATTCGCCGGTCGATATCCATCAGGACGAGACCGATCGGATCAACGAGCGGCTGGACGTGGCCTCGAAAACGTTCTTGGCGATGACCGTGGCCTGCGCCCGCTGCCACGATCACAAGTTCGACGCCATCTCGCAGCGCGATTATTACGCCCTGAGCGGCTTTGCCATTAGCGGCACGTATCGGCAAGTACGGTTCGAGACGCTCGAGCGCGAGCGGCAGCTCGCCGAGCAGCTTGGCGTGTTGCGCGATCGTGCCCGAGGCGAATTGTTGCCGCTGGCGGCGGAGATACTGCGGCCGGCGATCGAGCGCGTGGGCGAATATCTTTTGGCCGCGGGTGAAGTGCTGTGGCCGAGCGAAGCGAAGGGCGATGCGAGTGGCGATGCGAGTGGCGAGGCGGCACGCGTGGCGGCGTTGGCCGGCGAGCGGAAACTCGATGCGCGGCAATTGAGCTTTTGGGTAGCCGAAGTTCGCAGCGCGCTGGGATCGGCCGATCATCCGCTGCGGCGATTCGCTCGGGCCGCGGAGAATCGCAACGGGGCGGCCGACTCCCCTGCCCCGCCCCCGCCAGCTGAATCGGCCGAGACCAAGGCGGTTGAGGACACGGTGATTGCCGATTACGCGGCGGCGAGCACGCCCTGGTATGCGAACGGTTTTTCGTTTGGCTTGCGGCCCGTGCGGCCGGGCGACATTTTGCCGGCGGCCGATGCGAACAGCCCGCTGCGGTTGGCGACGTGGGGCGCGGCCGCGCGCGATCCGGCCTGGTTTGGCCTCAAAACGGTGGCGGGGAACGAAGTCGATTACGGCACGCTCGGCAAATGGGATCGGGCGGGCCAAACGCTGCGCACGCCCGAAACCACGTTGGCCACCGGCAAGCTGTGGTACCTGGTGCGCGGCGCTGGGCGGGCGTATGCCGTCGTGAATTCGCATCTCATGGTCGACGGACCGCTGCACGGCCAGACGCTGCTGGAATGGAAAGCGGGAGATGGGGCGGACGCGGGCGGCGGCTGGCGGTGGATCCGGCACGACTTGAGTGCCTACCCCGGCCACCGGACGCACGTCGAGTTTTCGCCTGTCGGCGACGAGCCGCTGGCGATCGCGCGAGTGATCGATGCGCCGAGCGAGCCTCGACCCGTGAGGCAGGCGGTCGATGCGGCAGGATCGCCCGTCGCAGGCGAGGGTCCGCTTGTCGAGCGGCTGGCCGCGGCTTGTCAGCAATCGTTTGCCAAGTCGATCGCGCGGCTGAACCAGCCGGCAGCGGATGGGGCGAACGCCTCGCAGACGCTTTCGGCGGACAATGCGGCGCTGGCCGATTGGTTGCTCACGCACCTCGAACAGCTCGCTCCGCTCGACGGGGCGAGTGGCGACGAACGTGCGGCCCGCGAGCGATTGGCGGCGGCGACGAGCGCTTTTCGCGCGGCCGAGGCGGCCTTGGCCGGAGCGGTGCCGAAAGAATCGCATTTGGCGCCGGCGATGCTGGAAGGCAACGGTTTTGACGAACCGCTTTTGATCCGTGGCAATTCGCGCACGCCGGGCGAAACGGTGCCGCGGCGACCGCTGGAGGCGTTCGACGCAAGCGCCAACTTCGATCCGGGGGCTGGAAGCGGACGACTAGAACTGGCCCGAGCGCTCGTGGCCGCCGACAATCCGCTGGTGGCCCGGGTGATGGTGAACCGGGTGTGGCACCATTTGTTCGGGCTGGGGATCGTGCCGACGGTCGATAATTTTGGCGTGCTCGGGCAGACGCCCAGTCATCCCGAATTGCTCGATTATCTTGCCCGCGGGTTCATGGCCAACGGCTGGTCGCTGAAACGCTTGATTCGCGAGCTGGTGTTGTCGCGGACGTATCAGATGTCGAGCTATCCGCAGGCGGCCGACGAGCGCGATCCGAACGACGTGCTGTTGCACCGCATGCGGCTGCGGCGGCTGGAGGGGGAAGCGATTCGGGATGCGATCCTGACGGTTTCCGGCCGGCTCGACCCCACGCTGTTCGGCCCGAGCGTGCCGATTCACCTCACGGCCGACCTCGATGGCCGGGGCAGGCCGAAGGAGAGCGGACCGCTCGACGGTCGCGGGCGGCGCAGCTTGTACCTGTCGGTGCGGCGAAATTTTCCGAGTCCGATGCTCTCGGTTTTCGACATGCCGGTGCCGGCCACGACCATGGGGCGGCGGAACGTGTCGAACGTGCCGGCTCAGGCACTGATTCTGCTGAACGATCCGTTTGTGGATGAGCAGGCCGTGGAGTGGGCGCGGCGAGCATTGGCCGTCGATCTCGCGCCGCCCGAGCGGATCACGCGGCTGTACGAGGCGGCGATTGGGCGGCCGCCCGGGCCCGGGGAGTTCGCCGCGGCGATCGAGTTCCTCCAGCGGCAGGCGGCCGAAATGAATCGGCCCGACGACTGGCAGCGCGACGAACGAGTGTGGGCCGACCTGGCCCACGTGATGTGGAACAGCAAGGAGTTTTTGTTCGTGCGGTAGCGGCCGCGATTACGATATCGATGGCCCAACCACAAGCCCGAAGCGCCAGCGAGGGATCGCGCGACGAGGCCCTCGCGGGTACTCGCCGCAGGCGGGTGGCGTCGGGTTAGTAACGAGCGAAGCGTGAAAGAAAAATCATGACGATGTATCCCTGTGGCCGGTTGACGGTTCCGCTCTCGCGGCGCGAGATGCTGCTGCGCTTCGGCAATGGTTTCGGGGCCGTGGCTTTGGCGGCCTTGGCCGGAGGGTGGAATCCCGCGCTTGTCGCCCAGGCGGGTGACGCGGGGGCGAATCCGCTCACTCCGCGCCCGGCGCATTTTGCGGCCAAGGCCAAGCAGGTGATTTTTCTGTTCATGGACGGCGGGCCGTCGCAGGTCGACACCTTCGACCCCAAGCCCCGGCTGAGTGAAGAAAGCGGCCAGCCGTTTCGGATGAAGATGGAGCCGACGCAGTTCAACAACAACGGCAACACGCTGGGCAGCCCGTGGAAGTTCGAGCAGTACGGGCAGAGCGGCACGCCGGTGAGTTCGCTGTTTCCGCACGTGGCCCGGCACGTCGATGACCTGGCGGTGGTCCGCACGCTGACGTCGAAATTCTCGGAGCACACCAGCGCGAACTATCTGATGCACACGGGGCTGGGGCAGCAAGGCCGGCCGAGCATGGGAGCCTGGTTCGCCTATGGCTTGGGCTCGGAGTGCCAGGATCTGCCCGGCTTCGTCGTTTTGAACGGCGGCTTGATTCCGCCGGGCGGCCTCGACAATTTCAATTCCGGTTTTCTGCCGGCGAGTTACCAGGGATCGCTGTTTCAGCCCAGCGACACGCCGGTGGTGAACATTCGCCGCCGCGAGGCCAGCGAGCGGCTGCAGGCCAACAAGCTGGCCCTGCTCCGCCACGCCGATGCCGCGAGCGTCGAGCAGTTGGGCAAGGCCGACCAGGTCGAATCGACGATCGCCAACTACGAGCTGGCCTGCCGGATGCAAGTGGGCGTGCCGCGGCTGATCGACTTTTCGGACGAGACGCCGGCCACGCTCCGCGACTATGGTTTCGAGGCGTCGTTCGAGCCGACCAAGATTTTCGCCCGCCAGTGTCTGGTTGCCCGGCGGCTTGTCGAGCGAGGCGTGCGGTTCATCGAGCTGACCTGTCCCAAGGTGAGCGGCGATCGCTGGGACCAGCACTGGAACTTGAAAGAGGGCCACGAAAATAACGCCTTGGCCGTCGATCAACCGATCGCAGCGTTGCTGGCCGATTTGAAGCAGCGTGGGCTGCTCAAGGAAACGCTCGTGGTGTGGGCCGGAGAATTTGGCCGCACCCCCTTCGCGCAAGGGACCAACGGCCGCGACCATAACCCCTTCGCCGCCAGCATCTGGCTGGCCGGCGGCGGCGTCCGCGGGGGGACGATCTACGGCCAAACCGATGAATACGGCTACAAGGTGGTGGAAAACAAAATCGAGATTCACGACCTGCACGCCACGATGCTGCACTTGTTGGGCATCGATCACAAGCGGCTCACGTTCCGCTTCGGCGGCCGCGACATGCGGCTGACCGACGTCCACGGCGAAGTGATCCAGGACATTCTGGCCTGAGTTGTCCCTTTGCCGGCTGTAGATGCCAGCACGCCGCATGGCCTACGCGACCGGCAATGGTCGCCCGCGCGGACAGCTTTCGCTCAAGAGAAGACTCCGCCCGGATCGACCACATATTTTAGTGCGCTTGCGGGGGGAATCTTTGCGCTTGGCAGCTCGCAGTTCACATCGTGCGGGCTGCCAGCGGCACTTGCTGGCTTTCGCGCTTTGCGCCGAGCTTGCCAGCAGCCCTAACCGCCGACGGCGCCTACCATCTCGGGCTCCATCAACACGGCGGATGCGGCGAATGATCGCTCGTCGACACACGGGCTGGTTGTGGTCGGTTGGCTGGGGGGCCGCGCTGTTGGCGTTTGCCAGTTTGAAGGCCGGTGGCGCGCAAGCTGACGACGCTGGCAGCGGCATTGCAACGCTGGGCACGGCGACCGAGCTGACGGCGCTGGAAGCGGGGAACGATGGCGCGGCCAAACCGCCGAGCACGAGCGGCGGCCCGAACAGCACTGCCGTGAGTCACGCGGTGAGCCAGACGGGAAGCGCGTCGGACGGCCCGGCCAAGATGTTTCGCTGGGCGCTGGGCCACGACGACGCGGCCCAGATCGACGACCCGGAAGATCTCGACGCCGACGAGATCGAGACCGATCGCCCCGATTTCACCCAGAACCGCAAGACCGTGGGGCGAGGGGTCGTGCAGCTCGAGTCGGGCATGACCTATTTGCACGGCCGGAAGAACGCCTACAACGACTATTCGTTTCCCGAAACGCTGCTCCGCGTCGGCGTCGTGGCCGATTGGCTGGAGCTGCGGCTGAGCCAGAATTTTGGCAGCGACCGCACGAACGAGATCGACGGTCGCTCGGTCGGCAAAACGGGCGCCAACGATCTGGTGGTGGGAGCGAAGCTGGCCTTCACGGCCCAGCAAGGGGTGCTGCCCGAAATGGGCATGATCCTCCATACGTCGGTGCCGAGCGGCTCCTCGGGTTTCAACGCCGGCATGTTGCTGCCGGGGATCAACTGGTTGTACGGCTGGGACATTACCGAGCGGTGGTCGCTGGCCGGCAGCACTCAGGCCTACAAAACGACCGACCTGGTGCCGCTGCCGACGTCGCGCGGGGGGACGGTGGCCCTGGACCACGTGCAGCACGCGTTTCTCGTCGTGGCCCAATCGTTCAGCCTGGAATGCGAAGTCACCGACAAGCTGACGCCGTATTTCGAATGGTTTTTGCTCTCACCTTCGGGGGCGTTGGATGCGACCAAAACGCCGCAGCACTATCTTGACAGCGGCTTCACCTACAAGGTGACCCCCAACATCCAGCTCGACGCCCGGGCCGGCATGGGCCTGAGTCACTATTCGACCGCCCTGTTCGCCGGCAGCGGGCTCTCGGTGCGGTATTAGTGTGCACCGGCCTCCCCGCATGCGCTGCGCCGGCACGCGCTTCACCACGCGCCTTATGTTATGCCCAGTGCACGTTCTGGTGCTGGTGCGCGTATATTTAGCGCCGTGAGCGAATCGTTTGTTAGCAAATTGTCGGACTTAAGGCGGATATGTTACTTACGGGTCGTTAATATTCGCGCCCATGTGTGACATACACATGACATTCCGCTAAGCAGTGTCTGGAAATGCTGCGCCGATGTGGTAGAAATGCAATCCCCGCCCGGGATGCGAGTCTTGCACCAGACGGGTGCATAAACGTTTTGGCATGCCGGTCGCTCCTGAAGGTAACTACCGAGCAACGTGTGTGAACTGCGCGAGCGCGCGGCGAGGTCGCGATAGACTCCGTCGTGGAGTCTACGGCCGCGCTTTTGCGAACGAGCCACAGGAGGTGACGAGTGCCTGAAGAGAACCCTGGCAATCCCGCACCGCCGCCGCCTCCAGCGAACCCGCCTGCTGCGCCGCCGGCTGCTCCCCCCGCGGCGCCGCCTCCTCCTCCGCCGCCTCCTCCTCCTCCTCCTCCATCGCGGGAGGGGTCTGGCACCGCGGAATGTAGTCTGAAGGGGCTACGGACCTGGGCAATCGTTTGGCTCGCGTTGGCGCTTATTCTCTCGCTCGCCGCAGTCTTGAACGGCTCGGGGTGGCCAATCTGGAGCGACGGGTCAACCAAGGTCGAGGCCATCTGCGCGTGGTTTGCGGTCGCCGCCCTGACGATCGGAGTAACAGCGCTAGTGGTGACGGCGTTTCTTGAGCATTCCAGTTCGGCGCGGGCGGCGGCGGCGGCACGCGCCGTCGCGCTGAGGGAGGTGCCCGCGAGCAGGATTGAAGGTGCCACACATCGCCTCGTGACGGCGAAGAAGGAGTTCGACGAAGCGATCAAGGAACTTGAGGAGGCGAAAAACGCGAAAAACACCGCAAGTGAATCGGAACGGGGCGACGCTGAGCAAAGATTTCGCAATGCCCAGAATGCCTGGAGTGTTGCGAAGCAGGAGTTGGAGTTCGAACAACAGCAATTTGCGATCCTTACCGGAGCGCTAGTTGCCGGGGGCAAACCACGGTGGCCGATCAATTACTTCGTGTTTGGTGTGTTAGCGCTCGTCGTGCTCATCTTCCTTATGTACGGCATCATCAGCCACGACTTGCTGCCGTCGTTGGCGAGTATTTCCGTCTCTCGGGGCCTGATTACGTTTCTGATCACCGTGGTCACGGTCATGATTGCGTTGATTTTGGTGCTGGCGACCGTCGTTTCGAACGATTCCGACCTGGCGCAGCGATTCTCGCAAGGCAAGGAAGTATTGACGATGCTGATCGGTGTGTTAGGCACTATCGTCGGTTTCTATTTCGGAAACCCAACCGATGGCTCGAAAATGATGGCGCTCTCGCAGCCGATTGTCTCCGACTCCACGCCGGTCGGCGGCAGCACGATCGAAATCACTGCGGTTGCTTCCGGCGGCCGTGCGCCGTACCTGTACCAGTTGGTCATGGAGCCGAAGGACATCGTTCAAGATCAGAGCGGCCAATCGCCAAAAGGCCAGATCCGACTTTCCCGGCTGGTTGTCTCCCCAGAGGTCAAGCAGGCAACGAGCGTCAGATTCCGGCTGCTCGCCCTCGACAGCGATGGCAAGAGTGCCACCCGTGAAGGAACGCTTTACGTCAAACCCAAACCTGCGGGTTCGGAAGCGTCGAGCGGCGACGGGAATTCGGGAGGCAAGGAGCAAACGGGAGGCAAGAAGCAGCCAAGTGAAAAGGCGGAGTCAAGCGGGACGGATCAGGGCGTGGACACGCCCGAGGAGGAGTCTGAAGACGCGGGGACGCCAGCTCCGCAGGATGGTGGCGGCCCCATACCGGTGTTTCGGCCCCTCGACCGGCGGCCCGAGGGCTAACGAACGCGCGGCGCTGCGTCGGCCCCCTTGAAGCAAAAACCGGCCTTGTGGCCTCGGCGGCTACAGTTGTCGCGTGGAAGCCCCCGATCGTGCTTCTAGCCGTCTGCTAACCGTCGCCAAACAAATTGGCCACGGCTGCGTTCCCCCCGATCGTGTAGGCGCGTGGCGATGAGAACGCGGCCGATGTTATCATGCGGTGTTGCGTCTCGCGCCGCGGGGTGGCCGCAGGGCAGATGCTCACCTGTAACGAGTTCCAATTGGGGGCGAGGTCGTTTGATGCGCAAGTCGGTCATGTTTTCTAGTGGGCGGCAGGGAATGTTCTCGGGATTCGCAGCATTTTTGCGCTCGGCCCCTCGGGGCATCCACGAAGCGGGGCCATCGGGCCTCACGCCGCGAGCTTTTGCCCTGTGGGCAACGCTCGCTGGGGCGCTTGCGCTTGTAGCCGTCGTGTTCGCGGCTTCGCAGGGCGCGGCGGCCGACGCACGGCCCACGGCCCCGGTGAACTACGTGATTCAAATCAGCATGGATGGATTGGGAGCGGCCTGGCTGGAACCCTTGCTCAAGGCCGGCGACCTGCCGAATTTTGCCCGGCTGCAGCGCGAGGGAGCGTGGACCTTGAACGCGCGGACCGACTACGACATGACCATCACGCTGCCGAACCATACTTGCATGGTCACGGGCCGGCCGGTGCGCGATCGTTCGATCGGCGCGGTCGCGGTGGCCGGCCACGTTTGGACGACGAACGACGACAACCAGCCCGCCAATCTGCATGGCAACCGGCACACCTACATCGCCAGCACGTTCGACGTGGCCCACGACCACGGTTTGCGGACGGCCCTGTTGGCCACGAAGACCAAGTTCAAGATCTACGACAACTCGTACGACGGCGCGAGTGGATCGCCCGACAAGGTTGGACCGGACAACGGCCGTGACAAGATCGACTACTACCTGATCAGCGAGAGCAATTCTCCTGCCCAGGTGGCCGCCTTCATCGAGATGATGAAGAGCGACCCGGCCAATTATTCCTTCGTCCATTTCCACGATGCCGATCGTGCTGGCCACGCCACCGCCTGGGGCAGCGACGAGTACAACGCGGCCGTCAAAGCCGACGACGGCTACCTGGGGGAGATTTTCCAGCTCATCGATACCGATCCGCGGCTGAAGGGGCACACCGTGGTGATCGTGTCGGCCGACCACGGCGGCACCGGCAACAACCACCAAGAAAGCGCCAATCCGCTCAACTACACGATCCCCTTTTTCGTGTGGGGAGCGGGCGTGACGCACGGCACCGACCTGTACGCCCTGAATGGGCGGACGCGGAAAGATCCGGGCACCGCCCGGCCTGACTATGACGCCGAGCCGCAGCCGATTCGCAACGGCGACGGCGGCAATCTGGCCCTGTCGCTGTTGCACCTGCCCGCGATTCCCGACTCGCTAATCGACCGGGATGAGGATTTGGTCGTCGCGAAGTAGCCTTGAGAAGGGCTGAAGGCCACAGGCTGCAGACTACAGGCAGGAAGCGTTGCAGGCGCAGTCAGGACATGGGTGGCGCATTTGGTTCAGGACATAGGTGGCGCGCCGAGGCCAGGGTAAACGGTTGAGGTTGCACTTTCAGTCTTCCCCCCTGGGATCCCAGGGGGGAAAAATTTTCGGATTTGGTTTTAACCC
>DATJTR010000495.1:0-5251 GCA_035503215.1 Pirellulales bacterium | reverse complement strand
GTCGGCCGTTCGCAGCCGCACCGCCAATGTCACCAATTGTCCGGGCACAGCGTGCCGCGGAAATATTGCGGCTGCCACGGTGACGACGTTTTGCGCAGTCGGTTCGGCGGCCGGCACCGTTCCCAGGACTTGAACCGCCACCGGGGCTGCGGACGCGCCGCAGCCTATGGATGCTGCCAGAATTACGAGGTGCCAACGAGATTTCATCACCGCCTGCTCCCGGCTTCATTTTCGCTCGTACAGCCAGACGTATCCGCGCGTGCGGTCGTAATCGTCGAATTCTCCCTTCCGTTCCGGCTTCACCAGGAACTGATGCGCCTCCTCCCGCACGTTTTCGCGCTCTTTCTCCAGCTCTTGAAACTCCGGGCTGCTCTTGAGCGCCGCGAACGCCTTTCTTCGCTCGGCGAGCCACTCCGGAGACGATTGAGATTGCGCCTCCTGCGGATAGCGCTTGTCGATTGCGTCACCCGCTGCCTTGCGCAGACCGCCCAATTGATCGGCCAAGTCGTTGTCTTTTTTCAGCAACGCCAGATACTCATGCACTTGGTCGGCCGTCAGATCTTCTCGCAGCGTGAACGACATGCAAAAATCCCCAACCAATAGATCCAGCTTGCCACGGTCGAAGAAATCGACGGCGGTGATTTGCGAGCGAATGCCGGGCCGCAGCTCGTCGCTAACGTGCAGAATCTCCTGGAAGCCGGCCCCCTCGTGCGGGGCGATCAATCGTTTCGGTCTGCCAAAACGTGGTTCGCCCGCGCTCCCCTCATTGCGGAAGAGAAACACGCCGCCATCGTAGCAACCCGAGAGGATATCCCACCGGCCGTCGCCATCCCAGTCGGCAATCGCCACCGCGGCGTGCCCCCTGGTTCCGTCAGGTAGCGCCAACGGCCGCCCTTCGGCTTCGACGACGAGATTCGTGGCCGAGAATTCCGGCGATTCGGCGGACCGTTGGTTCAGGCGGACGAACATCGTGCCGCTGAACGTGCCGACGAGCAAATCAAGCTTGCCGTCCCCGTTCCAATCGACCATCACCGGCCAACTGCCGAACGATTCCATCTTCTGCCGCCAGCCCGACTGGCGCTCGGGATGAAGCAGGACCGGCCTGCCGGCACGATCAACAATCGTCTGCCGCTCATTGAACTTGCCCGCGCCCAGTCCGCGAAACAGATAGCATTCGCCGGGATCGTACGACCCGCTGATGAAATCGAGCCGTCCGTCATGGTCGAAATCGACAAAATGAGGGCTGGAGCCGATGCAGCAATAAATCGGCACCTGGGCATCGCCGTTGCCGGCCGGCAAATTCCCGCGAGCGGAAAATTTCGGCTGTCCCTTCGCGCCGACGTTTTTGTAGAAGCGGAACTTGCCGCTGAAGCTGCCGACGACCAGGTCGCGCAACCCATCGCCGTCGACGTCGGCCATCGCCGGACCCGAATGCCCCCAATCGTCTCCCGTGTCGATGTCTGCGCCGTCGGCCTGCAGGCGAACGGGCTTGAGAAAGGGCGATTCGTCGCCCCGCGCCGCCCTGGGCGCGATCGCGCCCAATGAGCAGAAAAGGAGGATCCGCAAGAGCGTCATCAGTCGTCCCATCGCCGACCTTCATTCGCCGAACGAATTGTGAATTGGCTTTAGCGGACCTCATCCTACTGCCGTCGTCGGCGCGTGTCACGAAAGAAAGGTGTCAGGAACCGATTGTCGATTCGGTTCCTGACACCCTTTTTTGACCCAACTTCCCTCGCTCGCGCTTCGGGTTGGTGAAACCCGGTCATAGTGGTCCGCCTCAACCTTCCGGCTGCGGCGGCTTCTTGCCGTACTTGGCTTCGTACCTGGCGGCGAAGCGGGCTTCCAGCTCGGGATGGCAGAGGAAGCACTGCGAGTCGGGCCGATCGTGCTGGGCGCACCAATCCCCCTTTTTCTGACAGTCGGCCGCCACCTTGGCACTGCACTGCCCGCACATCTCCTCTGGCACGCCATGTTCGTCGCACCACCAACTGTCGTGCGTGTGAACGTGACCGGCCTTGGCCTTCGCTTCGGCGTGATCGGCCGCGACCGTGGCCGTGCTCACCGCCGCGCCGCAGCCAATCGCCGAGGCGACAAACAACAATCCCACCACTGCACCAAGTTTTCGTAGCATCGTCATGATTTCGCTTCCTTGCAAAAGGTTGTCTTTAAACGGTCGACCCCACCAATTCCGTTTCCTTCTTTCCCACCGGCCCGTGCGGCCCGGCGAGTGCCGCCGGCTCGGCCGACGCGGTTTGCTGTTCGATTTCGCTCCGTCGAAACAGCGAGCCGTTGAACACCACATACAGCACGCGCAGCACGAGGAGCGACATCACCATCGCCCCGATCACGCCGCCGATGACCACCGTGGCCAGTGGCCGCTGCACTTCGGCCCCCAGGCCGTCGCCATCACCAAAAGCCATCGGCAAAAAGCCCAGGCTGGCCACCAGCGTGGTCATTAGCACCGGCCGCAGCCGCGTGACGGCCGCCTGCGTCACCGCGTCGTCGAGCGGCACGCCCCGGGCACGGAGCTGGCGGATGTACGATACCAGAATCATGTCGTCCAGCACCGCCACGCCCGACATGGCAATGAAACCGACGCCGGCCGAGATCGAAAACGGCATGTCCCGCAGCCAGAGGGCAAGAATGCCGCCAACCCAGGCGAACGGAATGCCGGTGAACACCCGCAGGGCGTCGACGACATTGCGATACGTGAAATACAAGAGCACGAAGATCGACGCCAGCGCCAGCGGCACGACGATCGCCAGCCGCAGCCGCGCCCGCTCCAGATTTTCGAACTGCCCGCCGTATTCCACGCGGTAGCGTCCCGAGGGGAGCGCGACCTCCGCGGCGATCTTCCTGCGGGCTTCGGCCACGAAGCTGCCAAGATCGCGCCCGCGCACGTTCGCCGTCACCGTAATCCGCCGCTGGCCCCATTCACGCGTGATCGTGGACGGGCCTTCGGCAACGTCGATCTTGGCCAATCGCGACAGCGGAATCCGCTCGCCGCGCGGCGTGGCGACCAGCATCGCCCCGATCGCCGCCGGATCGGCCCGAAACGCCTCGGGCAGCCGGGCGGAGAGCGGAAACTTGAGCTGTCCCTCGACCACGTCCCCCAGCGGCTTGCCGCCAATCGCTTGCACGACGTCCAAAGCCGTCTGGGCCGACAGGCCATAGCGGGCGATCTGCCCGCTATCCAGCTTCACTTGCAGCATCGGCTGCCCGGTGACTTGCTCGGTGTTCACGTCGGCCGCTCCGTCGATCGCGCGCAAGATGTGCTCAATCTCGTGCCCCTTTTTCACCAGCACGTCGAAATCGTCGCCGAACAGTTTGACGCCCAAGTCGGCTCGCACTCCCGACACCATCTCGTTCATGCGCATTTCGATCGGTTGCGAATAGGCCAGCCGCTGCCCGGGCAGATCGCGGAGCACTTTGTCCAGCTTGTCGGTGAATTCGGCCTGCGTGCGGGCTCGCTTCCAGCCGCCGCGCGGCCGCAGGGTGACGAAGACGTCGGTCAGTTCGACTCCCATCGGGTCGGTGGCCACTTCGGCCGAACCGATTCGGCTCCAAACGTTTTCCACCTCGTCGGGAAACGCGGCCAGAATCACTTTTTCCATCTCGGTGTTGTAGCGAATCGACTCGGCCAGATCGGTGCCGGCCAGCCGCACTACGCCGATCGCCACCGCTCCTTCCGACAATCGCGGCACGAACTCGGAACCCAAATTCGGCGCGATCAGGCCGAAGGCCAGAATCAGCACCGTGGCCGCGAAGCCGATCACGGCCAGACGATGATTCATCGCCAGCCGCAAAATCGGCGCGTGAACGGCGTGGGCCAGCCGCATGAGCACCGGCTCGCGCTCGGCCGGCCGCCGCGGCAACAGAATGCTCGCCAGCACCGGCATCAGGGTCAGCGACAGAATCATCGAGCCGGCCAAGGCGAATATCACCGTCAGCGCCATCGGCCGGAACATTTTGCCCTCGATCCCTTCCAGCGTCAGGATCGGCAGGTAAACGATTCCGATAATCAACTCGCCGAACATCGTCGGTCCGCGCACTTCGACCGCCGCGTCGCGAATGATTTCCAGCCGGCTGCGCCCCTCGCGGTCTTCCGCCAGGTGCCGCACGCAGTTCTCGATCATCACCACCGAGCTGTCGACGATCATGCCGAAATCGATCGCCCCCAGGCTAAGCAGGCTGGCCGCAATGCCGAATCGCAGCATGCCCGTAAAGGCGCACAACATCGAGATCGGTATTGCCAGGGCCACGATCAGCGCGGCGCGCAAGCTGCCCAAGAACGCGAACAGCACCGCCACGACCAACAGGCCCCCTTCGAACAGGTTTTTGCGGACGGTGTCGATCACGCAGCCGACCAGCTCGGTGCGGTCATAGACCGGCTTTACTTCGACGTTCGGTGGCAGACTGGCGGCGACCTGCGCCAGCTTGTCCTTCATGGCCCAGGTGACTTCGTGGCTGTTTTCGCCCATCAGCATGAAACCCAGGCCAAGCACCACCTCGCCCAGTCCGTTGGCCGTTACCGCACCGCGGCGAATCTCGTGACCGACGACGACGTCGGCCACGTCGGCCACGCGAATCGGCACGCCTGCTTCGGCCGCCACGACGATCTCGCGAATCTGCTCGATGCTAGTGGTCCGCCCCAGCCCTTGCACCAGCAGCATGCCGCTGGCACCGCTGATGTTGCCGCCGCCGACGTTGAAGTTGTTGCGCCGCACGGCCTCGACCACCTGGCCGAACGTCAGCCCGTGCTTGATCAGCCGGTTGGGATCGATCGAGATCTGATACTGCTTCTCGTGCCCTCCCCAACTGTTGATTTCGGCCGTGCCGCGGACCGTGCGCAGCGGCGGTTTGATGACCCAGTCGTGCAGCGTCCGCAGCTCGGTGGGGTCGGTCCCCTGCCCCGTCACGATGTAATGAAACACCTCGCCCAAGCCGGTCGCCACCGGCCCCATCTTCGGCCGGCCGATCGTCGGCGCCAGTTCCACGGCGGACAGCCGCTCGGCGATCACCTGCCGGGCGAAATAGATGTCGGTGCCGTCGGCAAACAACACCACGATCTGCGATAGCCCGAATTTCGAAATCGAACGCAGTTGCTCGATCCCCGGCAAGCCGCTCATCGCCTGCTCGATGGGAAAGGTGATTTCGCGTTCGACTTCTTCTGGACTCAAGGCCGGGGCCACGGTGTTGATTTGCACCTGCACCGGGGTCGTATCGGGAAACGCGTCGACGTCGAGCGTCC
>DATJTR010000494.1:0-7494 GCA_035503215.1 Pirellulales bacterium | reverse complement strand
CCCTGGAATTGGGAAAGAGACGACGCCCAGGCTGATCAACAATACCTGGTCGATGGGCCAGCGAAATCGCTCATGAAGTTTGCAACTGGCCAGTTGCGGGACTTTGATCTCGGTTTTCTGACGAGGTGCGACCTGGCTGGGAACGTCGATCGAGACGGGAATCATCCGCTCGACTTGATCGACCTGACATTTGATGACGGCATCAATCGTCTTGCCGTCGACCGATAGCAGCGGATGGAATTCGAGCGTAAAGCCTTCTTCCAGTTGCGCGGTTTGCGCTTCGTAGCCGGGCCAGCCGCTGCCGGGCTTCGAGGCGACGTCGCGGGTGTAATTCTTCGTTTGAGTCGCCGAAACGACGGTCGACTGACCGTTGTTCACCAGCAGATGCGGTGTGCTGTGCTCGCGAAAGTCGCTGCGCCTGCGCAGATCGGCCAACAGCATCGACGCATCCTCCTTGGCCAAGAGCCAGGCCTGCACTCCTTGCGACTGGGCCTGGACCGGATGCAACACGTGATGCGCCTTGGAACGCCAATTCGGACTGTTAACCGTCAGCACGCGCAGGCCAAAGGCGTGCGACTCAGCTTCGCTATTCACGAAGCGGTCGACCACGTCGGCGACGGCCGCTTGGATTTGCGGCGTGTGGTAAACCCGCAGCGTTCGCCGCGAAGCACTGAGCATGCCGAGCGGGTCGGAATGCCAGGTTTCATAACCGGTGTCCATCAAGATCCAATCGACGATGGCTTGCTCGGGCTTGTTGGTGGACGTCACTCGTAGCGTGTAGGGGCTGATGTCGTAATCGCGCCATTCCTGGCCTGCGTCGTTGGGAAGCGTGCCCGGGCCTTTGCTCACGTGTGCGATCGGCCCGTGGGCGAGTGGCGTCAGCGGGTGGATCGGTTCGCTGCTGGCGGCGGCCTCGCGCGGCATTTGAGCCGGCGGACGCCAAGCGGGAGTGCTGCTGCTCGCGGCTTGGGCGGGAATCGACTGGCCCTGGGCGACGGGTGGCCCGTCAGCAGGCGAGTCGGTTGCATATTGCGCCGCGACTTCGCGGGCGCAAAGCGCCCCCAGCATCAACGTGCTCGCGACGACCCACTTGGCAAACATCGCTCAGCCTCCTTGCAACCTTTCGGCCCTTCCCGAGCGCTCCTGGAAATCAACCGCGCTCGGGTAAACCGAGGCGCCAGCGATTCCGGCGGCGGCGAAGTATAGGAGCGGTCGGCAAGCGGAGCAAGAGAAGTCTGCCCCGGCTAGCGGCCGCTCAGGGGCTCGATCGTCGATGCGCTGCTAGCATGGGCTGCGAGCGCGTCTGCCGACCTTGGATCGCTAACCAAGCGACTGCGCCGAAGCGGCCCCTAGTGCGTGCCGTTGCGCAAGCGACCAATAATGATCGAGGCGTTGTGGCCGCCGAAGCCGAAGCTGTTGGACATGGCCGCTTGCAACGTGCGCGAGCGAGGTTGGTTGGGCGTGTAGTCCAAGTCGCACGCCGGATCGGGGTTCTCCAGGTTGATCGTCGGCGGGATGACCGAATCGCGCAGCGCCAACACGGAGAGAACCAACTCGACGCCGCCGCTGGCGCCGAGCAAATGCCCTAATTGGCTCTTGGTGCTGGAAACGCTGACCTGCCGGGCATGCTCGCCGAAGACGCGTTTGATGGCCACGGTTTCGGCCTGATCGCCTAGCGGCGTGCTGGTGCCGTGGGCATTGATATAACCGATCTCGTCGCGGTTGACCTTACCGTCGCGGAGCGCACTTTCCATCGCCCGCGCGGCACCGGTGCCGTCCTCATCGGGATGGGTGATATGGCCGGCGTCGGCACTGGCACCGTAGCCGAGCACCTCCGCATAGATGTGGGCGCCGCGGGCTTTGGCATGCTCCAATTCTTCGAACACGAGCATCCCCGCTCCCTCGCTCAGCACGAACCCGTCTCGATCGCGATCGAACGGGCGGCTGGCTCGGGCCGGTTCGTCGTTGCGTTCGGACAGAGCCCGCATGTTGGCGAAGCCGCTGATTCCCATCGGGGTGATGGCGGCTTCCGTCCCGCCGGTAATCATCACGTCGGCATCGTCGTACTGAATCGACTTGAAGGCGTCGCCGATGGCGTTGGTGGCGCTGGCGCAGGCCGTGGCCACGGCGTAGTTGGGGCCCCGCAAACCATACTGGATCGATACCTGGCCGCTGGCGGCATTAACCATCAGCTTGGGGATCGTAAAAGCCGACACCTTGTCAGGCCCCTTGTGCAGCAATCGCTCCACTTGGGTCTCGATTTCGTGCAACCCGCCGATACCCGAGCCCAAAACGACTCCGCAGCGGAATGGATCTTCCTGCTTGAAATCGAGCCCGGAGTTGGTCACCGAATCGATCGCCGCCACCATGGCGAACTGGGTGAAACGGTCCAGCCGTTTGGCTTCTTTGGCCGAGACGTAATCGCCGGTCGACCAGTCGTAAACGTCGCCGCCGAATTTGACTTTGTGCGGTCCGGTGTCGAAGAGCTGGATCGGATGGATGCCGCTCTCACCCTTGAGAACGCGCGCCCAAAGATCGTCGACCTTGCAACTCAGCGAGGTGACAACACCCAAACCGGTGATGACGACGCGCCGTTTCATACTTGCCTGTATGCCAGAAATAAGATGCTGTCACGAGTTCGCCGCCGCGGCAGCGATTGTCGAGGTGAAGAGAAGCCCACCGACTCCGCCGCACACTTTGTTCGTGCGATCGCGGCGCCGAAGCCCGGCCTTTGCGTCCGGATCGGCGAGCGGTTGACTCGCCTGCTCACGCCCCCGCGGTTTCGGCCCTGTGAATTCCGAGAACCAGCGGGCGAAGAGTCGGCGAGACATCGATCGAGCGGCCAATCCAAATGGGATCGGTCCCGCAGGTAGCCAACACTCCATCGACACGCCCCGGCAACCCCTCGCTTCAGGGCACCACCCGCGCCGGAGGCTTTTCCGCCGGACCGTGGTTAGGACTGCGTGCTCTCGATGTACTCGACGGCTTGCCCGACCGTTTGGATCTTTTCCGCCGCGTCGTCGGGGATGTTGATGTCGAACTCCTCTTCCAGCTCCATCACCAGTTCCACGGTGTCGAGCGAGTCCGCCCCCAGGTCGTTGACGAACGACGTCTCGGGGGTGATCTTGTCCTTGTCGACGCCCAATTGCTCGGCCACGATATCGATTACGCGTTCTTTGACTGACGCCACGTTTCTAGATCCTTCAGTTACAAGCGGAAACCAGGAACCGCCCACCGACGGCACCACCAAACTCAGCTGCGTCCATACAACTACCGACCCGAAAACAGGCGTGCTCAAAGGCTTTGCGCTGCTCGGCACCGCCCGATTTGCAGGGCTGCTGCCCGGCTGTCAACCCCCGCCAAGCGCGTGCGGCGCCTGGTTGCTGCAAACACAAAAATAGAGGGTTTCCATAAGACAGGTCAAGGTATAACCTCTTTTGCCAGTGCTGTCTATATCATTCGCTCGCACCCTGTCAGCCAGCCACCGACCACGCCTGCAGGGCTCGCGTTGGCAGCGTAATTCTTAGGGCCGAAAGTCTCCTCAGGCGCACAGGCCGCCATCAACCGTGATTACCTGCCCGGTAATGTAGCTGGCCGCTTCGCTGGCCAAAAACAGAACCGCGTAGGCGATTTCTTCGGGCCGGCCCATTCGCTTGGCTGGAATTCGCTTTTTGACTTCGTCCAAAATGGCCGGCCCCAGGGCTGCCGTCATCTCGCTTTCGATGAAACCGGGGGCGATGGCGTTGACCGTTACCTTGCGGCCAGCCAGTTCTTTGGCCACGGTCCGCGTTAGCCCGATCATCCCTGCCTTCGAGGCTCCGTAATTCCCCTGCCCCGGGTTGCCGGTCAGCCCCGAAACGCTGGAAATGTTGATGATTCGGCCATAGCGGCGCTGCATCATCGCCCGAGTGGCTGCCCGGGTGAACAGAAACGTCCCCCGTAGGTTGGTGTTGATCACGTCGTCCCAATCGGCGTCGCTCATCCGCGGAATCAGCGTGTCGCGGGTAATCCCCGCGTTGTTTACCAGGATGTCGAGCCGACCCCATTTGCCGGTCACCGATTCGACAACCTCTTCGACGCTCGCTCCGTTGGCCACGTCACATGCCAACGCCTCGGCCGTTCCGCCCGCCTGGCGAATCGCCGCGGCGGTTTCGTTCAACTTTTCCACATTGCGAGCGATGCAGGCGACCTTGGCCCCCGCAGCGGCCAGCGCAATTGCAATCGCCTTTCCAATTCCTTGTGAGGCGCCAGTCACAATCGCTACCTGATCGCTCAGCTTGACCTCGATCGGTCGAGGGGCATGGTCCGCTTTGGTTGGGGTTTCGCTCATGGCTACTTTGAATCCCTGGATCGAAAGGAAAAAAACCGTCGCAGGTTTTTCAGCACGCGGCGGTGCCCGGGCCGGGCCGCTGGAGACGCCAAGGCCGCTGCGGACAGTTTATTAATTGCCAATTGGCTGACTGGCGGTTACTCCATGGTCCCTTCGCAAGAAACTTTGCGATCGATACGCTTCAGCAATCCACGCAGCACGCGCCCCGGTCCGACCTCGTAAAACTGGTCGTAGCCTTCGGCCAACAAATATCGCATCGATTGTTCCCACAGCACCGCCGAGACGACTTGCCGGACCAGCAAATCGCGAATCTCTTCCGGATCGTCATGTGGCTGGGCGTCAACGTTCGAAACGACTGCGATTGCCGGCCGGCGAATGGACACGTCGGCCAGAGCGGCCGCGAGGCGGGCCACGGCCGGTTCCATGATCGTCGTGTGAAAGGCTCCGGCCACGGCCAGTGGCACCACTTTCATCGCGCCGCGGCGAGTGGCCAATTCGGCCGCCCGCTGACACGCGTCGTTTTCTCCCGAAATCACGATATTGCCGGGGCAAAGCAGATTGGCCACGTTGAGTGTTTCGTCTCCGCGCGCGTCGGTCACGATCCCGTCGACTTCGGCACGATCGAGCCCTAGCACGCTGACCATGCCGCTGGGAACGGCATCGGCCGCTTCTTGCATCGCGGCGCCACGCTGCTGCACCAACCGCAAGCCCGATTCGAAATCCAGGGCCCCGGCAAAAACCAGGGCCGTGTATTCGCCCAAGCTCAAGCCGGCCACCGCTTCGCAGGCCAGCGTGACATCGGGCTTGTTCGCCCGTAGCGACTCCAGTGCGGCCAGACTGGTGACAAACAGCGCCGGCTGACTATAGACCGTCGAATCGAGATCTTCGGCCGGTCCTTCGAAGCAAAGCTGCGCCAGGTCGTAGCCCAGGATTTCTTTGGCCTGGTCGAACAAGCGGCGCGCCGCCGGCAACGCGTCGGCCAGTTCACGTCCCATGCCGACGTGCTGTGCGCCTTGGCCCGGAAATAGCAGCGCGATTTTGCTCAAACCGTTTGTTCCCGCTTCTAGTCACTGGCCGGATGCGCGGCCGATCGACGGGCTCTGCCCGAAACCCGCAAGTCGCGCCGCCGACGGCCTGCGCTTCGCGCTCTTCACTCCGGCTGCCAGAACGAAACGCTTGACGCCGAGCCACGTCGCTGGGCCGCACGCTCTGGCGAACCCCAGCAGCGAGTCAGGAGTCTTGTTGGTAGACACCCGCAGCACCGACCGATGATCGCCGGACTGCTGCCACCGTGCCGGCGGTACCGGCCGTTCCGGCTTACTCGGTTGATTCGACGATCGTTCGGCCGGCGTAGTGGCCGCAATTCGGGCAGATGACGTGCGAAGGAACCGCCGTGCTGCACTTAGGGCAATATTCCAACTGCCGCGGTTTCTTGGCGTGGTGCGCCCGCCGGCTACCGGTGCGGGCGTTCGAATGTTTTCGTTTGGGGACAGCCATAAACAGCACCCTGATATCGGCCGCCAGGCCAGCGCCCGACGAGCAAGAGTCGCCTGATGGAAAGCCGATCATCGTAAAACTGCATTTCATGGCTGTCAAGCCGGAGGCCGCGCCTACATCGCCGCCGAGCGCGGTTGTCGCGTTTCGCTCGGCAAGCTAAATTAAAGGCTCTTCGGAGGGTAAGCGAATTGGCCAGCGGCCTGACTCGAAATCAGGACAGGACCGCGAAAACACTCGGGAAATCGAGGGTTTTCCGAATTCTGACCGTGACTGCGCACGTTGTCAGGTTTTTGCCGATGCCGAATCCGACCTTTTAGGGGTCGCCGCCAAGTGGGGCGCTCTGCCGCCGGCCGTCCGCGCCGGCATCCTCGCGATGGTCAACGCCGCGGTGCCGGATGCGCCGGCCATAACTGATTCGCCCCGGTTGGCGACGGGGTAGGCGCATTCCTGCGGCGACCCCTGCGCATCGAATGGAGACCCCCCAATGCCCAACAGTCCAATCGTCCGCCGATATCGCGAGCTTTTGGCCGGGACGGGCGACGGGACCGCTGCGGCGTTGGCGTCGATGAATGAGCTTTTGGCAGCCGCCGAAATGCCTCCGGCAGCCTGCCCCGAGACGCCGGCCCTTTCCGCTCCCGCGGTAACGAGCGCCGCACCAGCCGTAACGCTCGTTTTCGGGTTTGACGGGCAGCTCATCCGTCAGGAGCGCGAGGGCGACCCGCCAAAATTGAGCAAAGAGGCGATTAGAGGCATCCTGTCGCTCTGGATCGAGTACCTAGAAGTGAAGGGCATTTTCCGGCTCGGTTGCCAGGTCGCACCAGCGGCGGACTCTACCCCGATCGACGGAAAGGCAGGCCCCAGTGACTAAACCGAGCCCCGTCGTCGCCCGCTATCGCGAGCTGCTCGCCGAAGTGATCGAACCCGCGGCCGCGGCGGTCCTCACCTTGGCCGAGACGCTCGCGGCAGCGCCGGCCGCGGATGCACTCTTGAGCGTCGACCAGGCTGCCAAGCGGCTCAGTGTCAGGCCGTCGACCGTCCGCATTCTGATCGGCTCGGGCAAGCTAGGGGCGATCCGCGTCGGCGCCGGCCGCGGCGCAATAAGAATCCGGCCGCAGGACATCGACGCTTTCGAGCGTGAAGCCCCGCCGGCCGGAGAACTACAAGACGAGCCGGTCAGCATGGAGACGATCCGGGAATTGGCGAAGCCGAAACGGAAGAAGCGTGAGCCGGGCGGGTGGTGAGGCGAACTGACTGCACAATCATTGCCAGAGCTGGCACACGTCCTGCTCGTTCACGAGCTACTATTGCTCAGCGGCCGAAGTGACGACCCGAGCCGCCAGGTTGCCCGACCGAGGGTCTGCCCTCTCGGTCGGGTTTTTTCGTTTGAACCGTTTGGAACAATCAGCCGCCCACTGGCTCACTCCCCACTAACGGCGGATTCGGCATCGAGTCCGCGACTGTTCGGTTTCCGTGAAAAACTTGACAGCTCTGCCACGCGCGAGAAAATGCAAGCACACGTCGCGAACGCGCATTCCTCGCGCAGGGAAAAGCCATGAATCCGAACGCCGCAACGGCCGGCCGCGTGGCGAGCCGAGTCTTGATCGTTGACGACAATCGGGATGCCGCGGCCACCACGGCTATGCTTCTCCGATTGAAGGGCCACGAGG